>SBBR01000117.1 GCA_005239615.1 archaeon | reverse complement strand
CTATTATGGCCCTGAAAATTATGAACGCAAGTGGCACCGAAATGCCCGTAGCGGCTGAGAAAACGCCCATTGCCCAAAAAAGTATTACTGTAAATGCCCCTCCGGATTCAATCGTTGCAAGGTTCTCCTGAACCGGGGAAGGGGAATAGCGCACTTGGTTTATGAACGAACCATATATCTGGAAATCTTCCGGAAAATCCCAAAGAGTATAAACTAGCCCGCCCGCATTCATTGCGCCAAAAAGTATTGGCACGTTCACTGCCGCCACAACCAAGGCGCAGAAAGCCATTATCGGTAGAGGCGGCAGGAAATTTTTGGCATTCATTTTTCCACTGTGCATGGCTTATTCCTCTCCGAAATTCCTCTGCCAATGTGTTTATATCATGCCTCGTTTTGGGGTCCATTAATGCTACTGTCATTGTTGGATAGTTAGCCCAATACTGCCTTTTCCTTCTCTTCTGACCACTCAAGCTCTTTTTTTACCTCGCTCATCCCTTTTGAAAGCCGTTGATACATGCTCTTCTCAAAAAATTCCACCGCTTTTTCAGCTATTTCATCAGCATTATGTGGATTGACCAAAAATCCATTCACCCCATCATGGATATGGTCGGGGTTGCCCCCGACATTGGTTGAAAGTATTGGTGTGTTGAAATTGAAGGCCATCCTTATTACCCCGCTCTCGCTTATGGATGTGTATGGGAGAACAAGGAGGTCGGCAGCAACAAAGTATTTTGGCACCTCTTCATCCGGGACATACCTGTCGATTATTGTCACGTGTTTCCCAATGTCGAGAGTATCTAATGATTCTAGGTAGCGGGCCTTATCCCCCCAAAACTCCCCGACAATCAGAAGGTGGGCATTTGATTTCTGCAATATTTTCGGCATTGCCTGTAGCAGGTATTGCAGACCCTTATAAGGGCGCACAAAGCCGAAGAAAAGCAGCACGTTTTTGCCTTGAAGGCCGAGAGCTTTTTTTGCTTCCGACCTTTTAATCGCCCCTTTTTTTATACCTTCGAGACCATATACCGGCTCTAGATAAATGCCAGAATTTTTTTTGGGGAACAGTGCCCTGAGCTCGCGCTGATCGGAGTGGGACATTGCCACAAGCTTGTCCATTTTGGAAAAGAAGACTTTTGTAAGGGCGTTGTCAATTGCTCTTTTAATCCCTGTGGCTTTGCCTTCCTTGTGAGGAAAAACATTTTGGCATATTGCTATTTTCCTTCCCGCTGCGCCGGCTGCAAGGTAGGTATAGCAGGGCGTAAGAAACGTGGTCCACCATTGGAATAGCACAGAGTCAGGTGAAAATCTTTCTATTTCCTTGCGGTGCTCTTCCCAGCTGAACGGGCTGATTGAATCCAGCGTTCCGCTGTTTCTTCCATTCTCAGTTTGGAATTTTCCAGGGTACAATATTTTTGGGAAGAGTCTTGAGAAGGATATTGCTTTTACCTCGTGCTTTTTTGAGAGGTTTTCCAGCAACATCTCATTAGAGTGGGCGATGCCGCCTCTAAACGGTTTCGTGGGGCCGATTAACACTATCCTCATTCAATCAGCCTTTATGCTTCCAGCTTGTGTCAAAAAGGAACAGGCCAAGCTTTCCTTGCGCCGCGAGCAGCGGCAGCACTTCTTGCTCCATGCTCCCGTGTGTCGGGAAGAGGTCAAGCGCTTCCTGTTCGAATGCAATGATGCCGGCGTTCTGCAGGTTGGTTGGCTTCTTTGCATTATACTCAAATGAAGTTATAGTGTTCCCGCTCACCCTGATGTTATCCACTTTCTCCGCCTTGTTCTTTGGCATTGTTACTGCCATGGTGGCAACCTTTCTTGATGTCGTATGTGCCTCAAGCAGTTCACGCAGGTCAAGGTTGCAATTAATGTCCCCAAATATAACCAGAAAGGTGCCTTGGAGAAGGTTCTCTGCGGACTTGACTATGCCGGCAGTCCCAACATCCTTTTCTTCCTTTAGGAATGTCGCTTTTTCAGAGAGCTTTGCATGTGAATTTATAAGTGAAAATAAGGCTTCGTTGTGCTTACCGCCTGCAACTATTAGGTCGGTGATGCCAAAGCTTTCAAGATTTTTGAGGGTTTCCATTATGCCTTCGTGGCTTGGCTTTTTCCCGGCGAGTATTATAGCTTTGGTCTGGCCGGCCCCAGAAAAGTGCGAAAATATTGCGGCTTCAATGGCCTGCGACCTATTTTGGATATTGCTCTTTCCAACCATGCTGTCGGCCAGCGAAATGGCCTTTCTTTCGATTGATATTGTTATGCGGTCTTTCATGTGAAATAACACTGGTGGCAAATCAATAAAAAGACTTCGTATGATGGTGTATGATAGTGTATGAAGAAGTATGATTTAATTTTGGAGTCTTTTTTCAGGTGCGTGTAGCCCATGGGCTCATATGAAAACAAGTCAATAGTGGTAACCGGCGGCGCCGGTTTCATTGGCTCGACTCTTGTGCGTGAGCTCGTCAGGGAGAACGCAAATGTTACAGTTGTGGATAATTTTGCCAGCGGCCACAAAGAGTTCCTGAACGAGCTGCAGGGCGAAATTTCAGTGGTCGAGGCTGACATATTAAGTGGGGATTTTGAAAAATTGCTCATTAAAAGAGATGCAGACTATGTCTTTAACCTGGCAGCCCTGCCGTATATCCCGGATTGCTATTCCATGCCAATGGATTTTTTTAATGTCAATGCGCTCGGCGCAATGAATGTGCTGCTTTCATCAAAGAAAGCTGGGGTTGAGCGTATAATGCAGTACTCGACTTCAGAAGTTTATGGCGGTGCACAGCGCGTGCCGATGGATGAGCATCACCCCATCAATCCCCTTTCGACTTATGCCGTCAGTAAAGTCGCTGCCGACAGGATTTGCTTCACAATGCATTATGAGCAGGAAATCCCAGTGGTAATACTGAGGCAATTCAATGTCTTCGGCCCGCGGGAAACCCACCCTTATATAATACCAGAAATAATATCGCAGCTCTCAAAATCAGGCGGTACGTTGCGCCTTGGCAACGTGAATGCCCGGCGCGACCTAACCTTTGTCACCGATGCAGCCAGGGCCGCAATGTCGCTCATGCTCCAGAAAAAAGCAGTAGGCCAAGTTTTCAACTCTGGAACCGGCATTGACTACAGCGTTAGGGATATGGCGGAGCAAATCGCGGAAGTCATGGGCATAAAGGAAATGAAAATACATCTGGATGAGGTTCGCCTGAGGCCGCTTGATGTAGACCGCCTGCAGGCAAACTATTTCAAACTCAGCCAGCTCACCGGGTGGGAGCCGGAGACAAGCTTTGCGGAAGGGGTCAGGCAAACAGTGGAGTGGTTCAATGATAACGGGAAAAAATGGCCATGGAATTAGGGTGCCTATTTTCAAAACCCAGTTCACAGGCAACGAGGAAAAGTATGTTTCAGAATGCATTGCCACTGGGTGGGTGTCCTCTGCCGGGGAGTTTGTTGAAAGGTTTGAGAGGGAATTCGCAAAATATATAGGGGTCAAATACTCGACGTCGGCTTGCAATGGGACATGCGCACTGCATCTGGCCCTGCTCTCACTTGGCGTGGGCAGAGGCGATGAGGTTATTGTCCCGGATTTCACCTTTGCAGCGACAGCCAGTGCGGTGATGCATGCAGGTGCCAAGCCTGTCCTTGTCGACATTGACCCAATTACCCTCAATATCGATCCTGTCGAAATAGAAAAGAACATTACGAAAAAAACAAAAGCCATAATTCCTGTGCACCTCTATGGAAGGCCCGCTCCTATGGAAGATATAATGGAAATAGCCGAGAGGCATGGATTGCTGGTTATCGAGGACGCGGCAGAAGCGCACGGTGCAATGATAGGCAGTATGAAGGTCGGGTCATTTGGCAATGCCGCAATATTCAGCTTTTATGGCAACAAAATCATTACGACCGGGGAAGGCGGGATGGTTGTATCGAATGATGGAGAGGCAATCAATCGTGCGTCCCTCCTCAAAAACCATGGGATGAGGAAGGAGAAAAGGTACTGGCACGATGTTGTCGGATACAATTACCGTTTGACAAACGTCCAGGCGGCCATAGGCCTTGCCCAGCTGGAAAAAATCGAGGAGAAAATAGAGCTTAAACGGCATGTCGCGAAATGCTATGATAGGCTGTTTTCCTCAAGTGGATTCATATTGCCATCCGAAGAAAATGGGACGCGGAATGTGTATTGGCTATACTGGGTTATGCAGGCATCAGATTCTGATACGGGCAAGATAATGGAAAAACTTGCTTCGAAGGGAATAGAGTCTAGGCCGTTCTTTTACCCATTGTCTACCATGCCGCCTTTCTTCCGCAAGGGGCTAAAAAATTCCGTGAATATTTATAAACGCGGCCTATGCCTTCCATCCTATGGCGGGCTGACGGAGAAACAGCAGGAATTCATCGCTTCGGTCATACTTCATTGAATTTAACCAGTAGTATGCCCAATAAGAGTGCCAAAGTGTTCTGCCATGACTGACTTGGATGCAAGCATAGTGATTGCCAGCAGGGAAAAAAAGGAACTGCTCTCGAAGACCATCGACGCCTTGAGGTCACAGGACTTCCCAAAAAACAAATTCGAGGTCATAATAGTCGATGATGGCAGTGTGAGGGATGACCTCAGGACATTGGTGAAGGAAAAGTCTGGGGGCGGCTTCAATATAAAGTATTTAAGGCAGAGGCCCATGGGCCCCGCAGTTGGAAGGAACAGGGGCAGAAGGGAGGCGCGCTCTAGCATAATAGTTTTCATTGACAATGACTGCCTCCCGGAAAAGGGCTGGCTCCGAGAAATGCTAAAGCCTTTCAGCAATAATGATATTGCCTTTGTGGAAGGCTTGATAAGAACCGACAGGCCAAGGAGGCTTTTCACGAATGCGCCAGAGAACCTCTCCGGCGGAAAATTCATAACTGCGAACATGGCTTACAGGAAAAAAATCCTTGAGGACATCGGCGGCTCCGATGAGAGGCTCGTTTTTTGGAGGGAGGACTCAGAACTTTTCTTTCGTGCGATGGAGCGCGGAAAATGGGTTTTTGCTAAGAAAGCAGTTGTCTACCACCCTCTACGGGAGGAAAACTACTCGATAGTGCTTCGCCCACTTTTTATGCAGGGGAGTGAGTGGCTCTGCATCTTGAAGCACCCCAAAAAATATTTTGGTCACCTAAGCATGGATATTTTCACTAACCTTGCCAAATCATTAGTCGCATATGCACTTCTTACAATTTCAATTTATGGACTTTTCAGTGGCTTGGTTTTCACTGTTGTTGCCTCGGTGTTATTGCGAATAGCTTTTGATGTTTCCCTGTTGCACAGGGCAGGAGTGGAGCTATTCCCTGGCAGGAAATATAATTTTAATGACTTGAAAAAGGCAGCTATTTTTTTTATCCTTAACTTTGCAAAGGACATTCTTTACCCTTTATTCTTCGTTGCCGGCTTTTTTGATGGACTCTTGAGGATGGTAAGAAGGTGACCATAGGCCCACAATAAGTGGCAAGCGTTGACCCAAGGAAATCAACGCGACAGGTAAGTTTGAGTGTTGATCCGGAGTCCAACAGTTTTAAGACAAGTGGCAGGCAATGTAGTTATAGGCGTGATTCTCTGGGGACTCCATCATGAATGGGCAAGAGTTCATAAAGCTTGAGGAGTGCAGGGTTTGTGGCTCAAGAGACCTGTATAAATACCTTGACCTTGGAAGGGCACCGTTGAAAATGTCTTTATAGTTGATTGAGCATCCACCCATAGGGTGGGGAAAACCAGTTGAGGTGGTTTTCCTATGGAAGAAGGAAGGATTAT
>SBBR01000105.1 GCA_005239615.1 archaeon | reverse complement strand
TTTTGGCTGATGCTGTTTGGAACGCAATAAAACCATTCTTTGGCGAGTGCGGTTTGGGGCTACATGAGGACAGGCCTTTCGACATAAAACAAATAGAAATTGGCGACCTAAAAGACTTGGACGGAGAACTCTTTTATTTCAGCAAAGAACTTATGGGAAAAGTTGGTGAAAATAAAATTTTTGACCTGGTTTGGTGGGATTTTTCCCACCTTAAGAAATTCAAAGATGGAAGCTTAAGAGTCATTGTGTCCGACAGAGGTGGCTTAAGGAACAAAGAAGGGTTCAGCATAGCAAATAATGACAGGGGGGAATGATTATGGGCGCAGTGTTTAATGCGGATTTTTACTTTAAGGAGACATTATCGCAAAATTCTGTTCATAACATAATAAGGTGTTTCACAAAAAATGGGGTTTCTTTTTTGGCATATGATGACAAATCTAGATCTTACAAGAAATCTATTGATAGAGCATTTTGTTTTGTTAATGATGACTTATACACAAGTGGATTATTTGGCCCTAAAGTAATTACCATTAAACCTCCTGGGGAGCCACGTGGGAAAAATAGACGCCTTGGCAATTGTATGGATTTAATTTTAAAGCACGGCTATGGATATATAACGACTTCATACGAAGATATAGCCTTTAAAGTCTACTTTAACCTCGATAAAAATAATGTGTCTATTGAGTCTGAAAACCCTCTCAGCTTTACTCATTCTGAAAATCAGGGCAGGAATTTCCACTCCATAGTTTTTTTGGCTGATGCGGTTTGGGAAGCAACAAAACCATTTTTCGGTTCGGCCGGGATTAATTTGGAAATAGAAACTAAGGAACTTGAATCTGGAAAGTTGCCAGATTACCTTGGCGCATTCGCTTTCTTCAGTAAAGAACTTGTAGAAAAAATTGGCAAAGAAAAAATCATTTCCAAGGCCAGTAAAAAAACCCCCAAGGAAATTAAGGAGTTTGAAGACGGAAGCATGAGAATAATCATACACGATTATGAAATTACTAATGGAGTGAAAAAATGACCGCCAGCTCCGGCATTGTCTTTGCCGCGCTTGTTTCCCTTGCCGCTGCGGGGCTGGTTTTCGTGGTGTTGGGCAATGGTTTTTTTGCTGGTGGCTCTGCTGGCCTGGCCGTGCAGGAGGGCGCTTTGCCGGGGTTTGGGGCTGTAGGTGAAAAACCTGTTTCGGCTTGGGGGGCTGAGAGCCCTGAGGCGCAGGCAATTTCTGGTTCTGCCTCGGTGCAGGCACGAGCCGGCAGGGTTGCGGTGAATGCTGAAACATTTGGAGAAAAGTCAGGCGGGGCCCAAGTGAAAAATGCAGGCGGGCAGAACAGGATTCGCTATGGGGGAGGCGTTGGAACAATCGCCGGCAATAATCCCGGAGGCGGCACTGGTTCCGCTGGTTCCGGCAGCGCACCGGGCAGCGCTGCACAGGGGCCGCCAACCGGGAACAATGAAGAGGATTTAGCCAGCGTGGACAATGCAAAATCGGCTTCGTCTTTGTCAGTCCCGAACCCCATTCCCTCGCTGAAAGGATTTTTGCCTGAAGGCGTCGAAGTGAAGCTGGAAAAAGGCGTGTTGCAGGGGTTCCATGCGGAAATTGTCGGCGGCAGCGGCGCCGCGCTTCCGGTCGAATGGAGTGTTGACGGCGCGATGGCCGCGGCTGGGAATTCTTTCGCCCTTGACTCAGGCGCATATCCTGAGGGCTGGCACTCGGTGAAGGCAACCGGGGGCGATGGCAGGGTTATCGTGTCAAAGGTGTGGAAGGTCCTCATTGAAGGGGGGGAAAAGGCGGATGCTGACCCGGTTGGCAAGGTACACCCGATGCTCCTTGTTGCTCCGCAGGCCAGGGGAAGGCTGTCCAAGCAGGGCGTGGGCGCTGAGGACACGGTGCAGGCCCTCGTTACTGCCGGCAGTCCTTCAGGGCTTGGGCAGGCAAGGAGGGCTATCGAGGAGAACGGCGGCACAGTCGAGGATGTGTTCGAGGTCGGCGGCGTCATCGTGGCAAGGGTGAAAAAGTCGAGACTTATCGAAGTGGCAAAGGAGGATTCTGTGGCGAGCATCTGGCCGAACCTTGGCGTTACAGCCGCGCTTGAAGAGAGCGTGCCGCAAACCGGCGCAACTGAAGCTTGGGCAGGCGGCTATGAAGGCCGCGGCGTGAGGGTGGCGGTCCTTGACACGGGCATCGATAGGGAGCACCCGATGCTCAGGGGAAAGGTTGTGAAGGAGAGGAACTTCACAGGCTCGGAAACGGTTTCGGATGTGCATGGTCACGGCACCCATGTTGCGGGAATAATCTCAGGGTCCAGGGCGGATAGCGGCATCATGTCCGTTGGATTCAACGGCGTGGCTCCTCAGGCACTGCTCTACAACGTGAAGGTCCTTGGCGACAACGCCGATGGGTTTTACACCGACTTCATCGCAGGCATCAACTGGGCAATAGACCCTGACGCCAACCCGGCGACCGACGACGGCGCGCAGGTGATTAACATGTCACTTGGCTCTTTCCACGCGTACGATGCTGCCGACCCTCTCGTGACAACGCTCAGGAACGTGGTGGAGAAAGGCGTCATCGTTGTCGCTTCCTCAGGCAACTGCAATCCGGCGGCTCCGAGCGAAAAGTGCGGCGACTACAGGGGCGTTACAATTCCGGCCAGCAGCCCCCATGTCATTGCTGTGGGCGCGCTGGATGATGAGAACAACCCTGCCGACTTTTCCTCTGGGGGCTACATCGAGGGCGTGGGCATAAAGCCCGACGTCTCGGCTCCCGGAGTGGCCATCGAATCGGCCTCTCCCGGCAGGAAATACGTGCGCATGTCCGGAACAAGCATGGCTGCACCCCATGTTTCGGGCGCGGCGGCCCTCCTGCTCGGCGCAAACCCTTCTCTCACCCCGGCCCGCATAAGTCGGCTGCTGGAACTCACTGCCACGGACCTTGGCGAGACCGGGAAGGATGAGAGGTTCGGCTCCGGCCTGCTCAACCTGAGGGGCATAATGGAGCCAAGGCCAGTGCTTTCCACCGAGAGCGTTTCATACTCAATAATTGAAAGCGAGGCCTACAGTGGAGTGGTCACCCTGACCAACAAGGGCGCGAAGGCTCTCGAGGTTACGGGCCTACGCTCCACCCCAGGTATCGAAGCATCGCTTGGGAGAACCACGCTCGAGGCGGCTGAATCCACGGAACTCACTTTTTCCGTCAAGGCAACTGATGTTGGCATAGGGGTGTTTGAAGGCACAATCGACCTTTCCACCAACGCGGGGAACTTGTCTGTCAAAGTGAAGCTGCAGGTCGGCTCGACCACCAGGCCGGTTATCAGGGCCATTAGCATACCAAAAGTAGTGTGGAGGGGAGAAGTGAGCGACATAGTGGTTGAGGCAACCGATGATTCGGCGGTGTCATCAGTCGATGTCAGGCTGACCGGGCCGGATGGGGTTGAGACAACAATCCCACTGGTGCTTTCCGCTGACGGAAAGTGGCGTTACATAAATTACCCTTTCCCGGCAAAGCTGTCCGACAAAGGGAGCTACAGGGCAAGGGTGACCGCGACCGATGACTCGGCCAACACAACTGCTTATGAAACATCTTTCGACCTCGTGAATGCCCAGTTCTCTCTGCCGGTGGAATATGTCGTCGGAGTGCCGGCGACAATCAGCGCGAACTACAAGAACACAAGCTTCCAGTCCAGGGACGCGACATTCGTCGCGGAGATTTATGAGGAGGCAGGGGACAAGGTAGGTGAGCTGCTCGGGACTAAGGGTGTGCAGAGCGGAGAGCTGCACACGTTCAGCCTCGGGTGGGTGCCCCAGCGCACAGGAAATTATTCCCTCAGGCTGAAGCTCCTCGAGGGCGGCGGCACAATAGAAGAGCTTGAAAAGGGCATCAGGGTTCTCGTGCCTGACGTGGCAACGTTGGCCGGGCTTTCAATTAGCCGGCAGAGAATCGAGAAAGGCAGCGAGCAGGCGTACGAGGTAGAAGCTGAAAACCATTCCGCAGGTGAATTGAACACCATGGTTGAGGTGGATGTCATGCGCGGCGGCATCGTCGTTGATGTGCTCCTGCTGGAAAATGCCATGCTCCCGGCGAACTCGACACAAACCTTCGCGCTCAGGAAAAGCGTCCTCCTCCCTGCCGGGGCATATGATGCGGTGGCGAGGCTGCACTTCGGCAATAGGGTGAAGGAAAGCAGCATGGCCCCATTCGAGGTCTTCACCCCTGCGTCCGGCACATTGGAGTCAATCCAGCTGCCGGAAAGGGTTTACACGGAAACGGAAGGCAAGGCAAAGGTTGTTTTCAGGAACAACGGAAGATTCCCCTTGAATGCTGCATTGTACGGCAGGATAATGGACGGTAACACTGTCGTAAAGAGCCTTGGCTTCGGCTCGGCGCAGGTGCAGCAGGAAAGCCCATACACTTTCGAGGCAGACGCCAACTTCAGCGGGCTCTCCGGAAACTACGTGCTGGAAATAACCGCGGATTACGAGGGCAACACTGCGGAGGCGAAAAAGGAATTCCTTGTGGAAGATGACAGGGCCCCCCTGATAAGCCTGGTTTCACACGACGCCGAAGTGAAGAGGAACGCAGCTTTTACGCTGAGGCTCTCCGCCGAGGACAGCAGCAGGATAGGGAAAGCCACGCTTTCCGTGGACGGCGAGAAAACCCAGATGAAAGAAGTCTCCTCAAACAGGAACACCCACTTCCTGGCAGGCGCGCATTACGGCCTTTCTTCTGCAGGCGAGCACAGCTTTTCCGCTGAGGTATGCGACGAGCACTCCAACTGCTCGGCCACCCGACCGATGTTTTTCAGCGCAGTGGAATGCACCGGCACAAAAGTCCTCGTGGTGTCGGAGGAAGACACTTTCAATAACATCCTTGGAAGCGGTTACTGCCCTGCGCAGTGGAAGCAAAGCATCAGCGGCCTTCCTTCCCTTGAACGCCTGAAGGCCTTCGACATGGTTATTTGGAGCATGGGATTAAGCGCAAGGGGCATAAGCGATGATGAGGCCGCGCTGCTACTGGGATTCGTTTCCCGGGGCGGAAAACTCCTCATTGAAGGGGCAAACATTGCCTCGGCGAGAAGGGAAGATGCGTTCATGGTGGGGGTCGCGCACGCCACCCTCGCACGCGGCACGCTGGTGACTGCCCATGGCCCCGCAGGTGCATCGGAAGGCCCCTTCCCGCAGGAAAGAATCCTTGCCCGTGGCATGCACCCGGCCACGAAAGGGCACCAGTTCCTTGACATCAACATCGAAGTTTCCCCATACTTTGACTCGCTTGTGCCTGCCAATGGAGGGCATTCCATCGCCGACTGGAACAGCGGCAATTCAGCCATGGTCGTGTTTGACGATCACAACACAACCGGTGCGCGGGGAATCTTCCTGCCGTTCGCATTCAGGGCTGTGGAGGAAGGGAAACAGAAAGGCATCCTCGACAATATCATTTCATGGCTCGTGAGCTCACCGCAGGGTGACTTCAGCGTCACAGGAATAGACCTTCCAGCGTACCCGATTGCTGGAGAAAACCTGCCAGTAATCGCAGCAGTATCAGGGGCCGACGGCGCTGTTGGCGCAAAAGTGGTTTTGTATGTCGACGGCGAGCCAGTCTCGGAAAAGCCTGCTGACTCGGGCAATATTATGTTTGAAGTGCGATTCAGGGAAGGAACACATTTCATAAGGGCTGAAATAAGGCCTTTGGCGGATGTTTTCGAGGCGGATTACTTCAACAACACGCTCGAAAAAAGTGTGTCTGTGGCCCCTTCCAACCCGGTCATCGTGCCACTGGGATTCACGCACTCGCCACAGCACCCCAACATAGGCCAGCAAATCGAGATTTACGCTGAAATAGCCAATACCGGGGGGAAGACGGCTGACGCTAACATAACCTTTTTCATGGACGGCAATGTCCATGAAACAATCGGTATCACGGTGCCCTTCGGGGAGCGAAAAACCGTGAGCACGCAGTGGGTTTCCTCCCCAGGCACGCATGCGCTCAGGATAGTGTCACGGCTCGCAGGAGACGATGTGGAAGCGCAGGAGAACTCCATTGAGGGCGAGATTTATGCCTGCAGGGGGGCGAAAGTGCTGATAGTGGCTGACGACGATTCGCTCTTATCCAACGGCTCCCCTGACAGCATTCCGGCCTTCGAGTCAGCGCTGAAAGCCAATGGATACTGCGTATCCACATGGAAAGAATCCGGGAATGGTCAGCCGGCCATCCAGCTGCTTGATTCCTTCGATGCAGTCGTTTGGAGCGCCGGCAACCACTGGAACAGGGCGGTGGACGAGAAGGACATCAACGTGCTTTCGCAATTCAGCGGCAATGTCCTTTTCGAGGGCTCCGACATCGCGTTCGACAGCAACGACTCAGGCTTCCTTGAGAGTAATCTCCGCGCTTCATTCGACAGGGACATAATCCTCGGCCCCGAAAACTCCACGCTCCTGCTATCAGACAGCGGCCTCCTGAAAGGCATTGGCTCCATCTACCTCAACGCCGAACTCTCCCCAACACCTGATTCGCTCATCCCGTTTGAAGGGGCAAGCATTGCTGACTGGAACAACGCTGGTTCCGCAATAGTGGTATCGGAAGCAGGCAACCGGAAGAGGGCTTTCATCGGCTTTGCTATCACCGCCATCACTGATGGTGTGGTGCGGGACACTCTCGTCTCCAACTTCATGGAGTGGCTCACTTTCAGGAACCACGCCCCCGAAATCGTTTCAGTTACAAGCAACTCGCCGGTGAGTGAGGGCGAGAAGCTCACAATTGGCATTAACGCAACCGACCCAGAGGGCGACGATTTGGTTTACTCCATAAGCTCGCCGCTGTTCACTGCAAGCGGCAGCTCCTTTGCATGGGGCACCGATTTCAGTTCCGCGGGCAGGCATACCTTCACAGTAACAGTCTCGGATGGCAACCTCTCCACGAGCATTGACGTTAATATTGAGGTCATCAATGTCAACAGGGCGCCAGCAATCACGTCAATCACCTCTAATTCCCCTGTAAGGGAAGGCGAAAACCTGCTCATCACCGTAGACGCGGCTGACCCTGACGGGGAGACGCTCACCTACTCAATAAACGCGCCCCAGTTCACTGCCAGCGGCAACTCCTTCGCCTGGCCCACCGGCTTCGATTCTGCCGGCGAGTATAACCTGTCCATAACGGTTACGGATGGAACGCTGGAATCGTCAATGGACTTGAACATTGCCGTCCTAAACGTCAACAGGCCGCCGCAAATAAACTCGATTGCGGTGAACTCTCCCGTCAAGGAGGGCGAGAAACTGGTCATTGACGTAAACGCATTTGACCCTGAAGGCGACGCGCTCATTTACTCCGTGAATTCACCGCAATTCATTGCCAATGGGCGTTCATTTTCATGGCTCACGGACTACAACTCAGCCGGAAACTACACCTTCACAATCACGATAACCGATGGAATCCTTACGGCCACGCAAGACATAAACACGGAAGTCACAAACACCAACAGGGTGCCGACAATACATTGGGTAACATCCAATACGCCAGTGAGAGAAGGCGAAACACTCATAATCGACATTAATGCAACAGACCCCGACAATGACCAGCTTGCGTACACAATCAATTCCACGAACTTCACGCTGAACGGGAGCAGGTTCTCGTGGCAGGCAGGCCATGATTCAATCGGAGGGCACTCCTTCACTGTCACCGTTTCCGACGGGAGCCTCTCGGCCTCGCAGGACATAAACATTGAAGTCAGGAAGCTGGAAAGGCCGCCTGTGATAGAGCCCATAGGGCTGCAGGGGGCGCTCACAGGCGAGGAGTACTTGCTGCAGGTCAAGGCCACTGACCCTGACAACGATACCCTGAGGTACTTGGACAACACCGACCTCTTCGACATCGATGCCTCCACTGGCCTCGTGAAATTCACTCCTGGCAGGGCGCAGGCAGGCCTGTACAACATCACCATCACGGTCAGCGACGGCGCCATGGAATCAAGCTCCGAGTTCATGCTCAACATAGTGCACCTCAATTCGCCACCAGGACTCGGAATACCGTATTACAGGGACGTCTACATTGTCGGCGATGAGGTCGTCATTCCTGTTCTGGGCCGTGACAAGGACGGGGACCCGCTAGTTTACTCGATTGATTCGCCAAGATTCACTTTTGACGGCGCGCACTTCAGGTGGAAGACTGGAAGTGATTCCGCCGGCACTTACTCGTTCACAATCACTGTGAGCGACGGGCAGGCGACTGCTTCCTCTCATGCAATAATCAGCGTGCTCATGGTAGAACCGGGAGGGCAATGTACCGACCCGGACAACGGCCTGAATTACCTCAAGAAAAGCACGGCAGATGACCGTGTTAATGGCATCGGGAGCTGGTGGGAGGACACATGCCTCCTGAGGGTTCCTTGTGAGCCTGGTGACCCGGGGTTCGGCCCTCTGGGCAGCTGCCTCAAGTACACGAGAGTTGACGAGTGCTCAGGCCCCCTCTGCAACCTGCAGGAAGGCTACTGCACGGGCGGCAAGTCCTCGAACATCGCCTTCTCGTGCGAATACGGGTGCAGAAAAGGCGCATGTTTGCCTGGGAATGACATGCTTAACAGCAATGCCGGCACTTGGGCTGGGTGATTTTTTTTTAACAGTCAGTCCGACCCAAATATCCGGCTTCTTCCTTAATACAAAGTCGTCCATGTTGAAATAATGGTTCTGTCATTCCCATTCTATCGTCGCGGGCGGCTTGTGCGTTATGTCAAGCAGTACGGCACCGACGCCTTTCACTTTCATTAACCTCTCCGCCATTTCGCGAAGCACCTTTGCCGGCACGGGGTAGAATTTAGCGGTCATGGCCTCGCGCGAGCTGACGGGGCGCAGAACGACCGCTTCCCCTTTCCCGCCGAAGTCAATGGGCAGAAGCACTACCGGAAACTGCCATATCTCGCTATGAAGGCCGGCCGCATCCAAGGCTTTCATGGCAATACCGTCAGCCTCCTGCAGCTTCCGCACCCTTCCGATTGTCAGGTAAGCCTCTTCCAATTTTATCGATGAGGCTTTTTCAGGCATGATGAGCAGCACGACCCTGTTGACTGAGCTGAAGGAGTTCGTGATGAGTGTGGACACCTCTTCGAGTTTCGCATAGTCAGCCCTGCCCTGCAGCATCACTACATTCCTGTACGTCCTGTTGTCGCCCTGTACCCCGACCGCCTTTACCGGAAGGACGGTTGCGGAATAGCCGCGCATTTTTATTTTTTTGTTGATTTCTAACTCGAGCGATAGCTCCGCCTTTTCCTTTCCGTCGCTGCACAGTACCCTGATTGCGAGCCCCGGACCGGGAAAAGGGTGCCTGCCCACAACGCTTTCCGGCAGGTTGAGTAGCCTGCCGAGCTCGCGCACCTCGTCCTTGTACAATTGATTCAAGGGTTCGATGACTTTCCCTTCCCCAATCATCTTCATTATTACAGGGACGCGGTTGTGGTGCGTCTTTATTTTGTTCGCGTGCCTTGTGCCTCCTGTTTCGATGGTGTCGGGATAAATCGTGCCCTGGCCAAGCAGCCATTCATTCTCGTCGAACCCTAGGGCTTTTAATTCTTCCATGGCCAAGTCCACAAAGAGCCTCCCTATTTTCTCCCTCTTTTTCTCCGGGTCAATGAGACCGGCTAGTGCGCTGAGGAACTTTTTTCCCGCATCGATGACGTGGATTTTTTTTATGCCCAGCTTTTCTATTTCCGTTTTCACCATCCAGCTTTCGTCCTTCCTCATGAAGCCAGTGTCGACGTGCAGCGCGAAAACCCTTTCAGGGCCAAGGGCCTTTCCAAGCAGTGCGAGGCATACTGCAGAGTCGACGCCTCCGCTCAGGAGCAGGAAAACCTTTTTCCCAGCTGCCTTCCTTTTTATTTCGACGATTTTCTGCCTGAGGTAACCTTCAATGGTCCAGCCGGGTGTGCAGCCACAAATCCCGAAGACGAAATTAGAGAGTATTTTTTTGCCGTGCTCGGTGTGTGTTACCTCAGGGTGGAACTGGAGGCCATAGATTTTCCTGGCTTCGTCCGCTATGGCTGCATACTCACAATCGGCTGTAGAGCCCGCGCAGCTGAACCCTTGTGGTAGGACTGAAACCTTGTCGCCGTGGCTCATCCACACAGTGAAATCTTTTGGCACCCCAACGAAGAGACTTGAATTCCTGGTTGCGATTTTCGCGCTGCCGTACTCCTTTACCTTGCCAGCCTCAACCTTGCCACCCATCTCCTGTCCTATAAGCTGCTGGCCGTAGCAGAGTCCCAATACAGGAACACCAAGGCTGAAGATTTTTGTGTTGAATCTTGGTGCTTCGGCGTCGTACACACTGGCAGGCCCGCCGCTCAGAATTATACCATTAGCCTTTTTCAGTTCAGGGGTCAGCGCTGAAGGCGGCATTATCTCGGAATAAACACCGAGTTCCCTCACCCTCCTCGCGAGAAGGTGCGTGTACTGGCTGCCAAAGTCGAGGACGAGTATTTTTTCCTGCTTACCTGTAGTCTTGGTGGGCTGAAAATCAGCGCTTTTTTTTCGTGTCTTGCGCCGCAG
>SBBR01000034.1 GCA_005239615.1 archaeon | reverse complement strand
CTCTCGGGCAAGCGCTGACGCACGAATAGATGCATGTCCAAACAAGCAAAAAATTGGGTGAAGAAAATGAAACATTTAAAGGGGTTTTCATAGATGCCTGCCACTGCAGCCATGAAAAAGCAAATGGCAAATACACGCCCTGGCCAAGCAAAAACAATCAGAACCTCACGAACTCCCTAAACTCATTGTAGCGCTTCTGCACATCCTTGAGCGTGATGCGCCTCACCTTCTCTACCGAAAAGCCTTCCGCATTGAAGGACGCGACGGCAGAGCCATAAACCATCGCCTTTCGCATATTACTTTCCGAAAAGTCCTTTGTCTTTGCCAGGTAGCCAATCAGCGCGCCACCGAAGCAGTCTCCAGAGCCGGTCGGGTCGAGAACGCTCTCCAGGGGATAGCCGGGGCAGGCGAAGTGGGATTTTTTCGTGAATGCCACTGCGCCATGCTCGCCTTTTTTTATTATCACTATTTTCGAGTCGAGCGCGAGCATTTCCTGCGCCGCCTTTTTCAGGTTTGGGGTTCTGAATAGAAGGCGGGCCTCGATGTCGTTCATGAGGCAGATGTCTGCAGCCTTCACCACCTCCAGCACCTTCTCGCGCCTGTCATTTATCCAATGGTTCATTGTGTCCGCCACGACAAGGCCGGGCCTTTTGCGAAACTGCGATAGGACACCGAGCTGCAGCACAGGGTCGATGTTGCCCAAAAATAAAAAATTGGAATTAGTGTAGGAATCCGACAGCTTCGGATGGAACTCGGCGAGGACATTGAGGTCGGTTTGGAGGGTTTTCGCGTCGTTGAGGTCGAGGCCGTACTCGCCCTTCCAATGAAACGTCTTCGCGCCTTTCCTGATTTCAATCCCAGAAACGTCAATCCCGCGCTCCGACAAAAACTCCAGATGCTTTTTTGGAAAATCCTCTCCCACAATGCTCATGATGCAGGGCTTTGCGAAGAGCGAGCATGCGATTGATGCGTAGGTCGCAGAGCCGCCAAGCGCATCCCGAACCTGGCCGAAGGGCGTTTTCACGTCGTCGAAGGCCATTGTCCCGACAACAACCACCTTAGGTTCCATACCAGGCATCCCCCTCAAACAGCCTTTGCCCCAAAAAGTCAATTTGTCGGATTCCAGTCCAAATACAAGTTTCCCTAATTGCCCTTCCAACTTCACGGTTCGATGTATGGCGAGAGCAGCTTCTCGACCTCGATGAATATCTCCTGCAGCGTGCGGTTGCCGTCAACCCTGCAGAGCAGGCCCTTGCCGGCATAGAAGTCGCTCAGTGGCCTTGTGACCTCGTTGTAGAGCGCGAGCCTCTTCCTCACAACCACTGGCATGTCGTCCTCGCGCACCACCAGCTCCGAGCCGCAGTCGTCGCACACCCCATCTTCCTTGGATGGGACGTCGAGGCCGTAGATGCGGTGGCACTTCACGCACTGCCTGCGCGAGGTAAGGCGCTTCACAATCAGCTCCTGGTCAGAATCAATGTCGAGCACGAGGTGTATTTTTATGCTAAGCTCTGCAAGGAGCGGGTCGAGCATTTCGCCCTGGTTGAGGTTGCGCGGAAACCCATCCAGTATGAAGTTCTTCCTGATCCGACTTAGCTTTTTTTTCAGCAGCGCAATCACGACCTTATCATCCACAAGCTGCCCCGCGTTCATTATCGGCTCAATCTGCTTGCCGGTTTCTGTCTTCTCTGCGACCTCCTCGCGCAGCAAATCTCCTGTGGAAATGTGCGCCAGGCCAAAGCGCACTTCGATGAACTTGGCAATCGTGCCCTTTCCCGTTCCGGGCGGGCCGAGGAGAATAAGGTTCATGCTTTACCGCACAAAAAGGGCAGGAAAATGATTATTAAGGCTGATGTCGAAAAAGCGGATTAAATCAAAGGCGCCGGGTGAACAGTTTTCCTCTTGTGACCCTATTCGCCTTTGTGTTCCCCCTTTCACGTCTCAGATAATAAGCATTGAATATCTTCTTCAACTTTGCCTTGAGCCTTGGCCCAATTTTTCTGGACATAAAATGAATAACCAGTGAATTCTAGGGGTTTGGAGTATAAAAATATGTCTGGGCGGTTTATCGCGGTTTCCACACCCTGAAATCCACCACGACCTGTATTATGTCTGGGGCGTACTCGCGCACCTGCCGCTCCTGCAGCACCTCGAAACTACGGTCGAGCCTTCCGCAGGCAGTGGCAATCTGTGCATGGGTGGCCGTGTACGGGTCCTGCCGCGGCACGAACTGGTAGTAATGCACAACCCCTCCTGAGGGTTTGATGTAGCGTATCGCATCCTCCAAAAAGTCCTCCCCGCCTTTTGGGAGGGGCATCACTGCGCGGTCGAACTTGCCTGCATACACTGGGCTGTGCGACAGCTCTTTCACATCACCCAAAACCGCCTCGACCTTGCCCTGGGCTTTGTTGAGGGTGATATTGTGTTCCATGTCCTCAACCGCTGTGGGGTTTAATTCAACTGCAATGGCCTTTTCCATCTGTGAGTACTTTGCGAAAACAATCGGGAAAGGGCCGACGCCAGCGAAAAGGGCCGCGATTTTTTCTTTCGGCTTTATGAGCTTTGCAATCCTTAAGCGCTCGGTCGAAAGCCGCGGCGAGAAGAAGACCCTACCAATGCTTATGCGGAACATGCAGCCGTGTTCCAGGTAATTGGCGAACTTTGTTTTTTTTCCAGCAATGAGCTTCACGGGCTCTTCGCGGAAAATCCCTGTATGGGCGCCGGTTTTCATGAAAACAGATTTGAATTGGCTGTTGGATTCGAGGAGCGCCTTGCCGAGGTTTTTTTCCTTTCCCTTCAGCCCGTGGGGCACCTCGATTATAGCCACGTCACCGAGGGACTCAAACGAGCTTGGAACTAGCTTCATCTGGCGCGGCGTGAGAGTCACCCTGAGCGCGCCTTTCCATGTCATCTGGGCCTCGCGCCTCGGGAATTTTTTCCGCACAAGCTTCAGGCCGGGGATTTTTTTGAGCGCGGACAATTGCTTTTTTCCGGGCATTTTCGAGAGGGGGAAAATGACTGTATTCTCGGTCCGGAGTGGCCTTAATGTGGCGCCCAGGCACGAGCAGTTGAGCATCGCCGTGTGCGCCTTCTGCGCAGACTCTTTCGGGACCTCTATTCCTGGGGAGGGCATAACCTTATTTAACTCATTGGAAATTATATAAACTGATGGCACAGGACTTCCTGTTCGAATACTTCTGCAGGCCTATAATTGATTCCAGCGTGCGCGGCTACAACGCCGTGAACACCCTCGCCTATGCAGCAATCCTCTTCATCATAGTTTATTTCTTTATATACCCTTTCTTGAAAAAGAGGGACGTGCACGTCAACTACAGGTTCATGCTCGCGCTCCTGCCTTACATATTCTTCGGCTCGTCCTTTAGGGTTCTGAACGACATGGGCTTCTTCAGGAAGACTTGCAATTTCCTTGACCTCCAGTTCTTCACCTTTACTCCTGGAATATGGCTACTCACCGCTGGCCTCGCAATAATGGGTATCCTTGCGGCTAAGAGGCTCGCAAAGGGCGAGGACGAGTTCTACAAGCTCTTTGGCATCTTCGGCGCGATACTCGCAATCCCTTTCCTAATGTTTGAGGTGACGCAGTTCAGGGCTGTGGATGGGTTTATCCTAATCGCCATTATGGTCATAGCCATTACTCTGGGCGTGAAAGTGGCTGTCAGCAGGCTCAGGCCGGGGTTCTTCTCTGACAAGCTCAACTCCTTCATCCTAGCAGGCCAGGTGCTGGATGGGGGCGCGACTTTTGTAGCCACCTCGGTTTACCGCTGCGGTGAGCAGCACCAGCTCAGCGCGAGCATCCTCGGCACAAACCCTGCACTCTTCATTGTTGTGAAGGTCGCGATAGCCCTCCTTCTCATTTACTTCATCGACCGCGACATCAAGGACAAAAATTATTCAGGGTTCATTAAGCTCGCGGCGATTATCCTCGGCTTGGCGCCAGGGGCGAGGGACATGCTGACTGTAGCGGTGGGCACTTGTCTTTGAATATGCCAATGTGGTTTTCGGGTATTTAAGCTTTGGAGTGCTGCAATGCTCTGGATTGTAGGGATTGGCCTGAACCCAAGGCAGGTTGTGCTCGAGGGCCTAGATGTCCTCAAGTCCTGCTCCAAGGCGTACGTGGAAAACTACACCTCGCAGTATTCAGCAGGCTCGCTGCAGGAGCTCGAGGCTCTCATAGGGAAGCAGCTGGCGCAGCTAGACAGGAAACAGGTCGAGGAGGGCTTTGGCATGGTGCTTGATGAGGCTAAGCTCTCGGACATATGCCTCGCGGTTTTCGGCAATCCGCTCGATGCGACAACGCACATCCAGCTGCTGCTTGATGCAAGGGAAAAAGGGGTGCAGGTGCGGGTCATTCCGGGCATAGGCATTTTCGATTTCGTTTCCGGTTGCGGCCTCGAGCGCTACAAGTTCGGACGCACCACAAGCATCGTTTTCCAAGAAAAGGGTTTCGAACCTGAGGGCTTCTATGATGCCATCCTCGGCAACAAGAAACTCGGCCTGCACACTCTATGTCTGCTTGACATTAGGAAGGATGAAGGCAGGTTAATGGGTATAAGGCACGCCCTTTCAACCCTTGAGTCCATAGAGGAGAGGCGAGAGCAGAGCATCCTTGCCGAGAGCATCATGGTAGGCCTCGCGGGCTTGGGAAGCACTGGCCAGCAGGTGAAGGCCGGCACGATGGAGCAGCTCAAGCGCAGCGATTTCACTTCCTTCCCGCAGTCCTTGGTGGTGTGCGGGAAGCTGAACGAGAAGGAAATGGAGGGCCTCAGGAAACTTGCGGACCTCGAGTGATGGTCTCCAATTAATTTTGCCCCGAAGCAAAAGGCATATAGGCTGTGAAGGCAAGGCTGGTTATTTTTATGCCTGGTGGAAAAGAGGATTCCATTGACACGAAGCTTGCCAAGTACCGCGAGCTCACTGCAATGGCACTCGGAAAGGCAGGGCTACCATCCACAAAAGGCACGAAGGAAAACATGATGGGGAAAATGCTGCTGCAGATGGCCGAGAGCTACTACAACGACGCCAAGTACTTCGAGCGCGAAGGCATGCCACTCACGGCGCTCGCCGCGTACAGCTATGCGCACGCATGGCTCGACGCAGGGGTGAGGCTCGGCTTCCTGGACGGCAAAGGGGACAGCAGGCTTTTCGTTTTGCCGTAAGGTTATTATACAATAGCTGCCCTATTTTTCCCGTGGTCCCATGGGCATCTACGATTCCACGATAGATCTCGAGTTCGGCCCCGCAATACAGAAAAAAATCATACTCGCGGGTGCGGCGATACTCCTCATACTTGTCATAGCCGCGTTCGGCTTCTGGGTGTCTGACTTTATGAAACCCAATGCACTGAAAGCGGAGTTCTCGAAGAACACAATCAAGCCCGGCGAAACGACCAAGCTTGTGGTGACGGTCACTAACATCGAAAAGGTCGATGCGAGTAACGTGCCTGTCTCTGCTATGGCGAAGGAAAAAACCGACTTCCAGGTGTTTCCAGAGAGCCAGAAGTTTGGGGGAAAGGTGGAATTGATTTCGGCGGGCGCCTCACGCGAAATAACCTTCATCGTGAACCCTGTGCAGAGGGTGCTGCCAGGGACATACACCTTCGTGGCCAAAACATCCATCAATGGTGAGGATTACTCGAAGGATACTGTGCTTACTGTTAAGGAGTGACAGGGGAAACGCTGCCCATGTTCAATGCCTAATTACAAATCCACGGTAACCACCTTTCGACCCAGACCAGTTCCGCCTGATGCCTTGCACTTTCGCCAAGGGGTTGCCGTTTTCCAGCGCGTCGAGCAGTTTTTCCAGCATGGCCTCCTCGCCCTCAGCCACCACCTCTACGCTCCCATCCGCGAGATTTTTCACGTAGCCCCTCAATCCGAGGGCAATGGCCTTTATTTCCACGAACGCGCGGTAGCCAATGCCCTGCACCCTGCCCGAGATAACCGCTTCAAGCCTCTTCTCCATGCAAACCACTGAAAATAATCACCCATGCCCTGTCTTGCGCAGGGGCCGAATCGGGACCCCACTCCCTGAAACAAAAGGCATTCAGGTATGGGTTCCCTGGCGCCTTTGACTGCCGGCAGGCCGATTAGGCAATGGCCTTATTTTTGTTTTTGCTGCGAGTTGATAATCCCGATGGCCTCCCTAAAAACCTTTTTATTGTCCTCATGCGTCAGCATCCTTTCTACATTCCCCTCCTCGGCCCAACTGTAGGCGTCGTGCTCAACCACTTCCTGCACGAGGTTCACGTTCTCCGCCATGTCCCCCTTCAGTATGAAAGGCGTGTAGATGTACTTCATTCCCTTCACTGCCCAGCTCACTTTCCTCGGGAGCGTGCCGACCATCCTGAGCCTTGTGAGTCCCGCTTCCTCGTCAATCTCCCTGAACACGGCCTGCTCGGAATTCTCTCCTTGGTCGATGCCGCCCTTGATGAACTCCCAGCCGCTCCAGTTCAGGACCCTATGCAGCAGGAGGAAGTAGCGCTTGCCCCCGCGCTCGTCGAAGATGACTGCCGTGACACCATGCTTTACGTTCATGAAATGATAAGGGGGTTATTCGGTTAAAAAACAGTTATTACTTGTCGTGGGTGCAGCCGGTGCCGGTGACGCGCCCGGGGCCACATTTTAAGGAGGCGCCACGGGGGGTTTCTGGCCGGGAGCCTGCCCTGACTTCACGAGCAGTTCGTTGTACTCATTGTCGGCCCATTTTTGTATGTGCTCAATCTGCTGCGCATCAAGGTGCTTGAAGCGCTTCTGCAGCTCCAGGTATTCCTTTACAGGTTTGGGGTTTGCGGGGTTGAAGTTGAGCTTGTATTTCCCGTTCTCGATTTCGTACAGGAACCAGAGCCTTGTCGCGACGTTCAGCTTCGCCACTTTGTAAGTGATGCCGCCGTCAAAGCCCGCGCCGAGGCAGCATGGTGCGTCAATCACAACAAAGGAAGGCCCCTGCACTGCCCTTGCCTTATTCAGCTTCATCTGTAGGTCGGCATAATACGCAATCGAGGCGGAAGCGACGTACTTGACCCCATGCGCCGCGATGATTTCGGCAATAGGCTTTCTCTCGGTTTCCTTTCCCCTGTGAACGCTCCCTACCGAGGTTGTGGTCGTGGCTGCGCCGTAGGGGGTCGCCCCTGATTTCTGCACCCCTGTATTCGCGTAGAGCTGGTTGTCATAGCAAACGTACAAAACATTTTCCTGCCTTTCAAGCATCCCACTCAGGGCCCCGAATCCTATATCGTAAGTTGAGCCGTCTCCCGCAATCACCACTACCTTTGTGTGGTCGTTGCCCTGCGCCTTGAGCGCCCTTGCAATACCTGAGGCAACCGCGGGTGCGTTCTCGAAGAGCGAATGGATGTAGGGGACCCTCCAAGCTGTCTGGGGGTACTGCGAGGAAGTGATTTCCATGCAGCCGGTTGCGTTCACAACAATGATGTCCTTGCCGAGTGTGTCGCACACCTGTATTAGCGCGTTGCTCGGTCCGCAGCCGGGGCAGCCGCTATGACCAGGAGCGTAGAGGTGTTGCTGCGACTGCTTGCTTTGCGGCACTGTTTTCAGTTCACCCATATGCAAAACCCCTGTCCATCAATTCCAATTGCTTAATCAATCCATGAAACCCATTTCCGGCTTGTCGCCATTGCCATCCTCTAACCGCTCATCGCCGCTTTCGGTGCCTCTGTCGCGACCCATTCCTTTACCGGGCCGTTCTTGAGCTTCCCGAACATCTGTCGGATGTGCTCCCTTTTGATGCCGCGCCCGCCGAGGCCGCCGTAGAAGCTCGAGACCTTTGCCCCCGTGCCTTCCATCGCCTCGGCAATTTCGACATATACAGGCGCCTGCCCGCCTATTGAAATGTCGCGGTCAATCACCCCAACCTTTCTGCCCGCGAGCGCCTTCCTGAGTTCTTCGCGCGGGAAGGGCCTAAATACCCTGAGGTGCAGCGCGCCGACCTTCTCGCCCTTCGCGCGCAATTCGTTCACAATCGTAATCACGTTGTCCATTACAGAACCCAAACCGACTATCACGCGCTCGGCATCCCCGACCATGTAGGCGTTCACAAGGCCATAGCTTCTTTTCGTGAGTTCGCCCCATTTTTTCCCCGCTTCGAGGAGCAACTCCTTCGCGGTCTCCATGTCCTTCATCAGGTCCTCCCTGAAAATCTGGTAGTGGGTAGGGTTGGCGTAAACCCCGAGGCTCACTGGATTTTCAGGGTCGAGTTTGAGGTGGTACTTGTAAGGCGGGAGGAAGGTCTGCACGGTTTTCTCATCTGAAACATCCACCTGTTCCACCGCGTGGGTGAGGTAATGACCGTCAACGCAGACCATCACCGGCAAAAGGATTTTCTCGGCGACGTAGAACGCCTGCGGCAATGAATCCACAGCCTCTTGATTGTTCTTGCAGTAAATCTGAATCCACCCAGAATCCCTCTGGCTTATAGTGTCCTGCTCGTCGTTCCAGATGTTTAGAGGAGAGCTCACCGCGCGGTTGCCCACAAGCATCACAATCGGCAGGCGCATTCCGGCTGCACTGAAGAGCACCTCGTGCATCAGCAGGAGGCCCTGGCCGCCAGTGGTCGTGAATGTCCTAGAGCCTGCAGCGCTTGCGCCTACAAGGGCAGAGATGGCCGAGAACTCCGACTCGACAGTGATATATTCTGGTATCTTTCCGTCGGCGTAGGATTTGCTGAGGTCCTCGGTGAGGTGAGTTGTAGGCGTGATCGGGTAGCATGCCGCGACCTCTACCTTGCAGTTCACTGCCATTTCTCCTATGACCTTCGCGCCTTCTACAGTTTTGATCATTCTAGTCTTCCTCCACACGCTTCATTTCGATGCACTTGACGGGGCATTCGTTCGCGCAGACCGAGCAGCCCTTACAGTACTCGTAGTCAATCTCTGGAATCTTCTTTATTTCGCCCATTATTCCCTCGGGGCAGTAGTTTTGGCAGATGCCGCACTTGATGCACTTGTCGCCGTTCACGACTGGCATATAGGCTTTCCACTCGCCGGTTAGGTTCTCTGTGCTCGTGCCGGGCTTTGCCATCGGGATTATCATGAATCTGCACCTGCCTTCAAGCCTTTGCCCTTCGCCCGGCTTTGCCAGCCTTTGCCGCTGCGCCGGATGAAGCCGCTATTGCATTGTCCACTTTTACCAAATCATACACTTCCTGTATCGCGGCAATGTTCGATTCCACTATCTTGTTCGAGAACTTCCCTCTCCCGCCAAGCTTCTCCATCGTGGCCCTCTTTATCGAGTCTAGCCTGACCGCGTCCGAGACCTTGCAGAACGCGCCGAGCATGACAGTATTCAGTATGAGCTTGCCGAAGAGCTTCAAGGCCACTGAGGACGCGTCGACAGTGAAGATCCTCCTGGCCCTTAGGCCGAGTTCCTCCGGCCTTTTCTTGCTGTTGACAATCACTATGCCGTCCTTGTGCAGGCCCCTGCACACATCCACCGAGTCCATTATCGAGGGGTCTCCTACAACCACAATGTCCGGCTCTGCGATTTCCTCGTGGATGATTATGGGTTTGGTGTCAATCCTGCAGTAAGCCTCTACCGGCGGCCCCCGTTTCTCGGAGCCAAAGAAAGGGAATGCCTGGCTGTACTTGCCCTCATAATTTGCGGCAAGGGCGATGAGCTCCGCACCCGTGACCATTCCTTGCCCAGCGCGGCCGTGAAGCCTTATCTCAATCATTCTATGAAAGAGACCGCGTGGACTATATAAAGATTACGTTGGGTGTCCAACAAAAAAACGTCGATTGACTGACTCAGAGTTGCTTGTCTATGTGGTGATTGAAGGCATTCCGTTGTGTGTGTGGCCCTTTTTTGGCATCATTCGGTTTCCGTAGCCACCCATTTTACATATTCGCTGTTTGCCCCTGCCCTGAAACTCAGGATTGCGGGGATTTCGTAGGAATGGAGGCGTTTCGCGAGCCTTTCCGCCTTTTTCGCCTTTTTTGGCGTGGTTTTGGCGAAAATAATGTGCTCCTTGGCGTTTTCGCGCTTGCCTTTCCAGTTGTAAATGGAAGAGCTTTCCACTATGTTGGCGCAGGCGATGAGGCGCCCCTCTAGCAGTGCCTGGGAAATTTTTGCAGCTTCCCGAAGTGACGGACATGGAATGTAAAGGACTGTTACTGCAGGCATCGCCAGTTCACGTCTCGTTTTTGTCTAGTCACACAACAACCTTAAAATCGCCCCAGTACGCCTAAAGTATTTTCCATGGATTTCGGTGGGACAAGGAGGGCATTTTTTTGAAGTGTGTGT
>SBBR01000018.1 GCA_005239615.1 archaeon | reverse complement strand
TCTCGGGCAAGCGCTGACGCACGAATAGATGCATGTCCAAACAAGCAAAAAATTGGGTGAAGAAAATGAAACATTTAAAGGGGTTTTCATAGATGCCTTTCAGCAAAGCAAAAACAACAATCGAAATGATGCCGGTCACAAGGACCGAGCTCCAGGACCTATCAAAAAAAACCGACACTTACGACGACATAATCAACGACATGATTCTTTTGGCAAAAAAATATCCAAACGAATTCACCAAAATACAGGAATCCCGCAGGGCAAAAGAGAGAAATAAATAAACTCTGGAACTGAAACTTAGCAACAAGCAAGGGAACAAAAAAACCGGAAAGGAAAACCTCAACAGAATCCATCCCAACATTAGGGACTGGCCCCTTTGATGCCGCTCCGGGAGGGGGGATGCCAATTTCTCAAGAACCAGGCAAAGGCATAAATTGGGGTGGATTCTGCTCAGCAAAGGCTTTTTTTAAAAAGCGGTTCTCCATGTAGAGCTCGCCAATCGTTTTCTCGAGTTCGGCATTCTTCGCTTCAAGCTTGTAAGTGTTCCCGTTACCCGCAAAGGCCGCGGTTCAATGCTGCTGGTGCTCCCACTTCCACCTTCTGAGTGTGCTGGGGTGGACTTCGTTTTCCCTGCTTACCTGTTCCATCGATTTGCCTGAATCTATTTCCTGAATCACCTGAAGCTTGAACTCTTTAGTGAATCTCCTCTTCGTCATACCACAAAACCCCCTGAAAATTACTGGTTGATTAGAGCTTATCTACCTGTATACTTTCAGGGGTGCAGGACAGGCTGAGAAGGACCGGCAAGAGCACTCTCCTTTACTAGCTCGCCATCAAGATGTATGAAAGGGAGGGGTTTGTCAAGGCCGGGGTGCTGCCCGACTGGATGAGGCACAACAACGCCTACTTCGACAGGATATACATGGTGTACGACCCGTGCGGCAGGAAGGCCAGAAAGCGCGGGTAGATTAGGAACGCGAGTGGAGGCCGGCAAAGCATGTACCACCAATGGAAAATGGACTTCGGGCGAACATTGATGTCCTCGCCATGAATGGCGGGCTTCCTTTTGGGGTGATGACAAGAACGGAGAGGGGTCCATTTCGGTTCCGGACAAGCAGCTTTTTATTTCGGAAAACAGTTTAATTTACCCATGGCGGCCGAGACTCTCCCACTGACTACCATTGGCGTGGTAATAATTATAGCGACGGTTTTCAGCATCTTCATCAAGAAGCTCGGGCAGAACGAGGTCATAGGGTTCATACTTGCGGGATTCATCCTCGGCCCGATAGGCCTTCACTTCCTGAACCCAACCGACCCTCTTGTCCAGGGGTTTGCGGAGCTTGGCCTTTTCGTGCTGCTGTTCTACCTCGGCATCGAGCTCTCGCTCAAGGATTTCCTTGCGGCGGGCACAACCATATTCGGTCTGGCGGCAATCGACATGCTTCTTACCACAGGCCTCGGCGTCCTGATAATGCTCGGCCTCGGCTACAGCCTGACATTTTCCTTGGTAGTCGGGATAATGCTTTTCTCCACGAGCACAGCAATCGTCGCGAAGTTCATCATCAGCAAGAACCTCATCCAGAACCTCGCGGCAAAGACCTCGCTGGCGATACTCATACTGCAGGATTTTTTGGGCATACTGCTCCTGGTGTTCGTGACAAGCCTCTCCAAACAGGGAGGCTCGGTGACGCAGCTCGCACTCGCGTCGGCAGTGTTCGCGGTGAGCGCATTCTACGCGGTGTACCACCTCTCGCGGATTGTGGAGGAATGGCTCAGGAAGAACGACTTCGGGCACACTGAAGTGACGCTCTATGCGCTCGGCGTCGGCCTAATTGTCGCGACGCTCGCAAGCGTGCTCGGCCTCTCGACCGCAATCGGCGCCTACTTCGCGGGCTTTGCGCTCTCCGAAACGGAATCAGGGAACAGGATAAAGCGCGACGTGGGTTTTTTGCGCGACTTCTTCCTGGTGTTCTTCTTCGTGGGTTTCGGGACCGCGCTCTTCTTCGACAGCGCCACAGGGATGGTGGTGCTGCCCTCTCTGGAGAAATTCATCTCCATAGCCGCGCTCTCGGTGGGGCTTGGGTTGAGCGCCATTGCCGCGCACTCCGTTGCATCGCACGTCTTCGGGCCATGGTTCGGCCTCAGCGCCGAGGACTCGAGCCTTATGGCCATACTCCTCTCGCCCCTTGGGGAGTTTGTGGTGATAATAGCGACAGTAACCGTTGGGGCTACTGTGCTCGACGGAGCCGAGGCAAGGCTCATCGGGCCGCTGGCGTTCATACTCATAATAGTGACTCTCCTGATTTTCCAGCCCCTATACAATTCACGGGCGCTGCACCAAAGGGCGCTGGGTCTTTTACCTAGCGTGCCAAGGCCCGAGAAGAGGACAGAAGGACTGAAAGAGGAATCCGCCGCGGCAAGGGCTGCAAAGGACGCCGCGATAAGCTTTATTGTCATAGCCTGCTTTGCGTGGGTGACAGTGCTGCTCTACAATGAGCTGCCGAAGTTCG
>SBBR01000107.1 GCA_005239615.1 archaeon | reverse complement strand
TTGTGGCGGGTGTGGTGCTCGCGGTGCTCTCCCCTTTCATTGCGCAAATCATACGGCTGGCAGTTTCGAGGCAGAGGGAGTACCTAGCGGACGCGTCAGCAGCTATGCTCACGCGCAACCCCGATGGCCTTATAAAGGCGCTCACGAAAATCGGCTCTGACAAGGAAGTGCTCGAAGCCGCAAACAAGGCCACGGCGCACCTCTACATCGACAACCCGCTCAAGAATCGCAAAAGCTTTTTTGACAGGATGTTCTCCACGCACCCGCCAATAGAGGACAGAGTAGCGAGGCTGAGGAAAATTTGAACATGGAAAAAACTGCCGACCCCATTGCCAAAATTATCACCCTGACGCGAACCGGGAGGTTGCTGGGAAGTAGTTCACTTGTGCTTTGAGACAAGGTTCGTGGCGTCCACGAGGAACCTTTCACCCATTCTGGCCCTATTGTTAATCCGGATAAGCCATGCAGAATAATTTGGGTGCAGGCCGTCCAACTGCAGCGCACGGGCCCGGTGGGATTTGAACTCACGACCTCTCCGTCCGAAGCGGAGCGCTCTATCCAGCCTAAGCTACGGGCCCGGTAAGATACAAAACCCCGCAAGCCATTAATAATTACGCCCCGTTTCACGATTTGCCGCGTACAGGCGATTTAAGCTTTATAAAGCCTACCGTTTAAGGAATAGTAGTTTTGGTGGAATTATGAAAACGTGCATAACAACGAACAAGGTCTTGACCGACGATTTCGTCGAGTTCAAGTGCCCCGGCTGCGGCGAGAGGATAGCGAGGAGCCTCGACGCGCGCAGGAGGAGCCTCGAATACAAGTGCAAGAGCTGTGGCTTCGCGGGGGCGTGAGCGCAGCTCCCACAACAAAACACCAAAATAAATGCCGGAGCCCTTATTTTGCCCATTGCCATTTTGCCTTTTTGTAGTTTATTGAGTTGGTGACTGTCATGCCCGACAAGACAATGCTGATTTTTAGAATCAAGCCCAAGGACCTCGGAGAAATTGATGCTGCGATGAAGGCCGTGCAGGGCATAAAGGCAGGGCAGGTCATGGATGTGAAAAAGGAGCCGATAGGTTTCGGTATAGAGTTCATAAAGGCAGGCATATTGGTGGATTCCAAGGATGAAGGCGCGGTGGAGCGGGTCAGCAACGAAATCAACGCCATGCCGGAAATCGAGGAATCGGAAATAGAAGGAATGACGCTGCTCTAATACCACCACTCACTACTGCCACAAAATAAACCAAATGACCATCAGCCATACGTCTGGCGGCCTACGTCCCTATAATAATTTTTTCCGGCCTAATTCTTTCTATGATAAAGTCCATCGCGCTGCAAAACTGGAAAACCCACCTCGATAGCAGGCTCGAGTTCGTAAAGGGCACAAATGTCATTGTAGGGCCGATGGGCAGCGGCAAAAGCTCCATCATGGACGCGATTTCCTTTGCTCTCTACGGCACTTTCCCCTTGCAGGCTGCAAGGAGGGTCAGCCTTGAGGAAACCATAATGGACAGGCCGATGAAGCAGGAGCGCGCAACCGTAAAGCTTGAGTTCGGCTATGGGGGCAAGGAATACTCCATCGAGCGGATGGTGAAGCGCAACGGCCTGAACGAGGCCTACCTCCGTGAAGGCGGCAGGATAATTTCGGGGCCGAAGCCGACCGACGTGAACGCGAAGGTGGAGGAAATACTTGAAGTGAACTATGACCTCTTCAGCCGCGCGGTTTACTCGGAGCAAAACCAGATTGACTACTTCCTACGCCTCTCCCCAGCACAGAGGAAGGAGAAGTTCGACGAGCTGCTCGGCCTCGACCGCTACGAGAGGGTAAGGCAGAACGCTGGCACGCTCTCCAACAGGCTGAAGAAGATGGTTGAGGACAGGAAGGCATTCCTCACAGAACAGAAGAAGAAGTTCGATCCGGCACAGCTCTCCGACTATGCGAAAAGGATTAGCGAGAAGGAGAAGGAACTCGCTGAGAAGAAAGCCGGCGTGGAATTCCTCATGAAAGAAACCGGGAAATGCGAGGCCACACTAAGGAAGCTCGAAGAAGAAGAGAGGGAGCACAAAACCCTGAATGAGTTATACATAAAAACCAGGGCTAGGTTCGAGGCGCTGAAGGAACAGCTTTTCCGCGCCAAGGAGAAGCTGAAAGGGAAGGACACGGGAAAAATCCGGGCGGAAATTAATGCCCTCGAAAAGAAAACGGCGGAAGCAGAGGCCGAGAGGAAGGAACTGGGAAAAGCGCTTGAGGCCGAGGAGAAGAAGCTCACGGAAGTGAGGGAGCAGAGGGCTGCCCTCCGCAGCGTGCTGGAGGTCACGGAAAAGACGTTAAAGGGAGCGAGGGGAATTGGGGGAGAGTGCCCCGTGTGCAGGAGGCCGCTTGCAAAGCACGACAGGGAAAAGCTCGAAAAGGAGCTCACAGAGGAAATCGGGAAAGCAGCCAAGGCAATTGAGGAGATGGAAGGCCGAGCAAAAAAGATTTCTGCTCAGGCCGAGTCCACCCAGAAAAAAATAGATGCGGCGGAGAGGGAAATGGCCGCCGCTGAAAGGGAAATCGACTCCCTGAAAAGGGCGTTGGAGGGGCAAGCCGAAATCGAGGAAAAATGGAAGGGAAAGGTGAGGGCCGAGGCTGAGCTGGTAAACGTGTCCAGGCGGCTCGCCAAATCGCCTTTCGATGCGAAGGCCCTCACCGGCCAGAGGAATGCCTTGATGGAGCTACGCGAAAAGAGCGCGAAACTCAGGGCTGAGGCACGCTCCGCGGAGGAGCTGATGAAGGAACTGGAAGCCGGAATGAAGAAAGCTGTGGAGGCGCAGGAACAGATTGCGGGATTAGAGAGGCAATTGGCAGGCAACACGGCCGCGCTCGAGAAAATTGCTGTGTTCACCTCCGCCCTCAGAGCCACGCAGGCTGAGCTGCGCTACACGATGATTGAGACGATAAACGAGGCTATGGACGAGGTCTGGGGCAAGGTCTACCCTTACGACGACCTGACGAGTGTGAAGATAGATGTTCAGGAAGGGAGCTATGAAGTGGTGGTTAGGCAGCGCTCCGGCGAATGGATTAGGGTGGAGGGCATACTCTCCGGCGGGGAAAGGAGTTCTGTGGCACTCACAATGCGCATCTCAGTTTCGCTCGTGCTCACGCAAAACCTTGGCTGGATAATACTCGATGAGCCGACGCATAACCTCGATGCCAATGCCGTGAGGGAGTTGAGCGAGATGATGCGCACGCACCTTCCTGAGCTTATCGAGCAGATGTTCATAATTACGCACGACAAAGAGATGGAGAACGCCGCAAGCGGGAAACTGTATGTGCTGGAGCGCGAGAAGGGAAATGACGGCGCGACAAGAATTGTCGGAGAATAAAAGAGCCTTAAAATACGGAAAAACCGAAACTGCTTATTGTGGCTTATAGCAGTCCAAGAAAATAATTCGGTGAACTTTCATGGCCTACTATCTATCAGGCCACGTATGAATACCGAAAGACTTCCGTGGCCTGATATTGTTCACCCAGCTTGCGCCTTGGCCTTATTGACCTTGCGGGTAAGAAAGCCCGCGACAAGGTTGCGCTGCTCCTTTGCAAGAGGGATGCCGAGCGTGCCAAGGAGCTTCTTGTTCTCCTCGAAATCGTCCGTGAATTCGGTGACCTTCGCCTTTACGAGCGCGTTTGCCTTGCTCTTGATGTTCTTCGGAACCGCTTTCCCCATATATACAACATCCTTTATACTTTGTCTCACGACCCAGTGCACAAAAACCAGGCCCAGGCCTGGTCCGACCGCACCGATGCAGCCTCAGTTAGCCTCTACTCTCTCCACTCTTCCGTCGGGAAACTCCCTGAGGACGGCAATCGGCAGCACATTCTTCTCCATCTCGAGCTTTGCCATCTCGATGAATGTGACGTGCTTCGGTGCCTTGACAAGAGCGGGAGCACCGAGAGAAAGCTGCAGCGACCTCGCACTTAGCAGGCGCGTTACCTCGAAACGTGTCAGCCTAGGCATTGTACTCACCAAAAAATGGGATTTAAAGCAAGGAATACTCCTGCCAAAGGATTAAAAATGCGAGCCCTGCCAGCCGCCGAATTTTATGTAGGGCTTACCCACCCCACAGAGTGAGGAAAGGCATCTGAAAACTGAATGCGCTTCTTCGCGACCAGCAAGAACCGTTGCAAAGGAAGGCGCTGCAACCCTGTAGCCATTACACGAGGCCGACTGCTCAAGCTCTCTGGCAACCCCTCCCGCAATACACTCCAGCGCAACGGCGAGGCGGTGGTCAAAGAAGCAGTCCTCCTTTGCACACAGCAGGCGCGGCACTCCGGCAAGCACAGCGGAAATGACCTCTAAAAGCGCGGAATGGTAAATGTTGAGTGGCTGGCTTGCTGAAGTGTAATAAACAAGACCCGCTGACGCGACAGCCCTGCCTATTTCGGATTCAGCGGCGGAAGAAAGGTTGTCAAGAGCCTCCCTGAGCCTGCTAAGCGCAAGCGAAAGGCCGCTCTGCCGCCTCGCGCAAGACCAGTGCAGCTCCGCGTGCGAAACTATTTCTGCCTCTCCTGAATCACGCAGCCTAAGCGCATCAGCGAGCAGCACGTGACAGGTTTCGCCGCGGGAAAACGGGCCGGCAGGAAAATTGGGGAGCCGGAACTCTTCCTTCCTCGAGGCACGCGCCGCCTTCGATTGACTGGAGGAATGAAACATTTCAGCCCACGCCGCGGAAACAGGGTTGAAGTAAAAGCCTTCCCTCAGGAACCGCACGTTGACTGTACTTGAGGGGAGGACATTCTTAGAGTCTGCAGACGCAGGGCAGCAGCAGGCACAGTCCAGGGATTCGAAGCCAAGGTTGTTTGAGGGGTGCGAGGCAACAACTGAAAGCAGGCCTGAGAAGTCTATCCCTGCCATGTCTAGCGAGGCGGTTTCGGGAGCCTGCACAGAGCCAGCCGCATAAATAGGCATGGAACAGGAAAACATTATGTTCTCCAGGAAAACCCGGGTCGCTAATCCTAGCTGGGGCGCTTCATGTGGCGGAACCTTCAGAACCCTCGACATGGCAACCTTTCCAGCGGTTTCGGCTGCAATCCCAGGATTTGACTTTGCGAGCGCGGAAAGGGTTTCCCTGAGGCTGCCTGAAAAAAAAGCGAGGCGAGCATCAGGGAACTCAAAAGAATTTTCTGGCTCGGGCTCCCCGTTCCTGAACGAGAAGGAATCGAAATAGTCCCAGCCTTTTCCAATGAGGAACTGCCGTTCGGGTGGCAGTATGAAGTAAGGCATTCCAGAGTGCAACGAAGCGGTTTCACATACCACGTTCAAGGTAGAAAAGTCCTGAGCTGTGACAGTTGCCACCCCATGCCCCACACTTACGTCAAGGTTCCGGATGCCTACCCCGGAAAAAGTCCGCTTCAACTCTCCTGAATCGACTTTCACCCTAAAATGTGCTTTGGGGTTGAAGTGGTAGCGGAAGCGCGCCGAGCCATGGCTGCCAGTAAAGGACGCGACCACCTGCCTTTTCCTCTCATTATAGGAAACGCCTGAAAGGAACATTCTTTCCTTGGGAAACATGAAGAGGGTTCGGCTTGGCCCTTAAAAAGCGTTCTGAGGGAGGGGTCATTGCCGGTGTGGAGCCTTTTTCTTTCGTTGCACGAAAAAATACCTTGTAAAGCATTATAGGCTTTGCGAGACACTGCAAAACCAAAGGTTGTGGGTGAATACTCAGGAAAAAGAAAAGTGCTAGTTCCGCCTAATAATAACCATTGAGGGGAAGAGAAAAGAACGGCTCACGTAAAAAAAAATGTGGAAAGTCATTTTGCCTGCTTGCCCATCTTCGACTTTGCGAATTCCCATGCAATCGGGAGGATGGAGAGCACTATTATGCCCACTATTATAAGGTCAATGTACTTTCCTGCATCTGGAATGGTCCGACCGAGGAAAAAGCCGGAGAGCACCATAGTAAGCGTCCAGAAGATACCACCGAGGACGTTGTAGCTCACGAACGTGCGGTAATCCATCTTGGCGATGCCGGCCACAATCGGCGCGAAAGTCCTCACTGCAGGGATGAAGCGCGCGAGGACTATTGTTTTCTTCCCATGCTTCCTGTAGAACTGCTCTGCCCTCTCCACGTGCTCGGGGTTGAATATGAACGAGCCCGGCCTGCTGAAGAAGCCCCTGCCGAACTTTGTGCCCATCCAGTAGCCTACCTGGTCGCCAAGGATTGCCGAAACCGCGATTCCAACCAGGACAATGTTCAGGTCGAGGATGCCTTTCGACACGAGCAGGCCTGTGGTGAACAGGAGGGAGTCTCCTGGGAAGAAGAAGCCGAAGAAAAGCCCGGACTCCGCGAAGACTATGCCGAAGAGCGCAGCGTAGCCGAAGCTTGCTATCAAATCCTCTATGTTGCCAATGAACTCAATCATCCACGAAACCTAATTGATAGGCTCCAGAAGGTTTAAATGCGGCACAGAAACCTAACGCATAAAAAAGCGACCGAAGCGTAAAAATGACACAAATACCAAAATAGAAAAAAGGAGATATTTTAGCAAACCGCAAAAGTTTTCCGGCATTTGACGCGGTGTGCTAGACCTTGCCCCTTGGAGGGGCAAGGCCTCGTCCTGAAAGGGCAAGATAGCAGACGTGAAAAATCGCCGGAATTATTTTCACTGTCTACTATAAAGTAGGTCCTTCACGTCCTTCTCGGCCTCTTCCCTCTGCTCCTCGAACTCGACAGCTGATTTCTCGAGCGTGGTTTCATGGTGCGAGTCCTGCGAGAGCTTTTTCCTCACCTTGAAGAAAACTGGGTAGTTGACAGCCTCCCCAACTATTATTGCCTCGCCCGTGCGGAGTGAGGTTATCATATCCAGAGTGCGCTGGTCTATGCCCTCGCTTGTCTGCTTTATGTGTTCGAGGTCGTAGGGGTTGGTGACCCGCAGGATTATGTGCGTACCGCATTGCGACAACGCTGTTGTGGAGAGGTTTACTGGGCGCTGGGAAATGAGGCAGATGCTCGCGCCGAATTTCCTGCCCTCGCGTGCAATCGTCTCAATCACGTGCTTGCTTATGGAGCCTTCCTTCGAGACCTTTTCAGGGGCCAATTGGTGGGCTTCCTCGCATATGAGCGTGAAGGGCGGCACCTTCTTCAGCCTGCGCTCATCGAACAGCTTGCGCGCGTAGTATGCAACGATTATCTGCTTCTTCTTGAGGTCAATGACGTCGCTCAGGTCAATCACCGTGAGCTGGCCGGGCCTCACCAAATCCGTGATGCCTGGGTTATCAGTCTTTCCGAAAAGGCCGAGCTGCTCCAAGGACATTACCCAGCCAATAAGCGCATCCTTAGTGGAACCCTTTATTTCCGCATCGCGTGAAATCCCCGCCTTCACCGCGCCGAAATCAAAAGGCCCCATGCCCTCCTTCATCTCCCTGCGGAGCATGTCGATAACCCTCGCGAGGTCCCGCCTCTGCGGTGCGGAGAGGCCTGGAATCAGCGCAGCGAGCAAGCCGATTGAGAGCTTTGGCACGCCTATTTGTATTTCGCCAGCGCGCACGAACCGCGTTTTGGAGGAAAAATCCACAATGCCTTGCACTGAACCGGTGCCCATGCCTTTGCCCTTTCCACCCTCAGAGACGCGCACAGGCTCGGCAAACGCCCGGTACTCACCGTGTGGGTCCATCACCACAACGCCGATACGACCGTGATCCTTTTTCCTCTGCAAAAGTTCTTCAATCATCACTGCCGACAAATTCGATTTTCCCGCTCCAGACATCGCCAATATGGCGAGGTGTTTCTGGAAGAGCCGCGAGAGGTTCAGCTTCACCGGCGTGTCGTGGTGCTCAATCTCCCCCAAGAGCAGGCCTCTTTCCAAATCAAAGCCGAGGAACTTTTCAAGCGTGCCGCGTGTTGCAATCCTCACCTTAGTTCCGGGCGAGGGTGGGAAAGTTGAGCGCTTGATAAGGCCCTTGTCGTACGAGCCGAGCGGCCGGGTCATTGCGACAAGGTATTCCCACTCTTGCGTGGGAAACTGCTCGAAAATCTTCGTGCCCGAACGCTCGAACTCCTTGACACTCTCAAACCTCTCGAAGTAACGGTTGCTCTTCATCACATTCGTGACGAGCGCGACAAGCGTGCCTTCGGCGTAATCCATTTCCACGAACTGGCCGCGATGAATAACGCCTGTGTAGACAATAAAGTCCACGCTGCCGGGCGAGGGCCCCTCCAGAGTGGAAATCACAGTACCTATTTCCTCCATTGATTTATCAATAATTTTTTCTGCCATGCAAACACCAAAATCCAATAATCACATAAGGCCAATGGGCGCCGGACCCTCATACCCGCAGTCCTGGCACCTGTATTGCCTGCCCTTCAATTCAGGTGCGGGCTTCATTCCTCCTGAACGGCAGTGCGGGCAGATCATTTTTTCACCAGGTCTTTTGAATAAACCTGAGCAAATACCC
>SBBR01000041.1 GCA_005239615.1 archaeon | reverse complement strand
GCCACGCTGCCCAAACCAACCTGCCTGACCGGCGGCCCAAGCCTACATTATGGGTGCGGCAAAAAAAATTTCGGTGCCTATGGAAAAAATGCACCTGGCCAGACCTGAAAAACTGCGTTGCAATGGTTTTTGAAACGACTCCGAGTAGTCGAAATGGAACCAACGCCTGTAACGCCTATTTTACTCGTCTTCGCCGTAACCGACCATGAACATCCATTTTACCCCACCCTTATTTTGCGGGCTTGGGCACATCAACCATATAGGGCCGGCCTTGCACATAAATCATCACAAGACCACCTATAGGCCCCTGCTTTTTCGTTTCGGTGCTTGCGCCCTTTCCCATATAAACCTGCAATGAGTTGGGCAGGGACATTAAAAAGCCTGACGACCAGAAAAAACCGGGGAAACAGGAATATTGACAAAGAATGTGGAATGCACGGAAAAAGACAGAAGCCATGGCAAGCTCATGCAATGCAAAATGACCCATGTTAAAAAGACGGCTAAAAAGCCACGGAATGACCGGAACTGGTCAAAATTCCGGAGTTTTGTTAAGTTTAAATACTTTTTGTTAGAAATTAATGCTCATGCCTGGTGAAGTTACTGGCAAAAATTCGCTTTCTGAGGCCGTGAGGGGAGAGATATACGGCCTGCCTCACATAAAGAGTTCCCTGAGCGAGGGCATAGTGAACTACTCGGCACTCGCGCGCAAGATAATACCAAGGCTTTCTGAGAAGCTCGGCAAGAAAATCAACGAGGAATCGGTGATTGTCTCCATAAAGCGCTATGCAGACGAACTCGGGCAGCACGGCGCTGCACAGGACTACACAGAGCTCTTCGCCAACTCGGAAATCTCGATGCAGGACGACATTTCCTACATACACTTCAGGAAAAACGACATGGTGGTTAACAGGCTGGCGAAATTCTTTGCGGATGAAGACTGGAAAATCGGCGAGATGAGGATACTCATCCATGGCGGGGAGCAGGTCATGCTGCTGGCAAACACGCAACGGATAAACGACATGGTGAATGAGCTTACAAACGAGGTCATTAGGCAGATAGACAACTCCGTGCTCGTCACCTTCAGGATGCCAACGGAGTCACACGAAGTGTACGGCATCATAGCGGAAATTACCGCAGCGCTCTCGAAGAAAGGCATAAGCATCGAGATGATAAGCTACCCCTCAGACCTCCACATCATAGTGCAGGAGAAGGATGCCGAGAAAACCTATTCCACGCTCAAGCAGCTCATCAGCGACTCGCGCAAAAGGCTGAAGGAAAAGAAATAGTGGCTTGAATGGGCTCCGCGCACCTCATTTTGGCTCCGGGAACAAGCTTAAATAAACTTTTACTTATTCTACTTAAATAAGGTGATTCGATGGTCAACATGACGCTCGCGATACAGGACAGGACGCACCGCGTAATGAAGAGGCACCCGGAAGTGAAGTGGACAGAGGTGGCGCGGCGCGCACTTGAGGAAAAGGCACGCCAATTAGAGGCAGAGAAAGACCCGTGGCAAAAATATGCCTTGAAAATGTGGGCTGAAGAAGAGGGTGGGGATGCCGAAGACATATTCGAGTTTTGAGCAGGGCGACATCATAATCGCCTATTTGCCTTACTCTGGCCAGGGCGGGGCGAAACGCAGGCCTGCATTGGTGATGAGCAACTCCGGATACAACATTGGTTCCAATGACATCGCAGTGGTGAAAATAACTTCAAACCGGAAAGATAGCCAATACTGCATAAGACTATCGCATGAAGATTTGACGGGCGGAAAACTAAAAGTGGAAAGCTACATCCTTGCGGACAAACCCGTTACAATTTTGAAGGAACTGATTTTGGCAAAGGTGGGCAGGGCTACGCCTAAAAAACTCTCCGAAGTAAAAGAAAAAACTGCGGATTTCTACGGCCTGTGAACCGCATGAAGCACGCCAAGATGCAGGAGCTGGGCCTTGAGCGAATTTACCGCCTCTTCGAGCTCGCGGAGCAGGAACTCGAAATGCACCCTGAGAGGGCCAAAAGGTATGTGCAGCTGGCGCGCGAAATCTCCAAAAAAGTGCGGGCACGCTTCCCTGATGAGCTGAAACTCATTTTCTGCAAGAAGTGCAACTCGTTCCTGAAGGAGGGGCGAAATGCGCAGATAACCAGGACACCCAAGTGGACTTTGGTGAAGTGCCTTGCGTGCGGATCCGGGAGGAAGACGGGAAGGAAAAACGACCGAGCTAATGGCATTGGCACTGGGGAACTGCCCGGCACCATAGATGGTACAGGGAAGAAATAAATAAAGGTAAAGCAGCAATATAGGAAAATGCAGAATGAACGGAAAGGCCAGGGCGCGCTCGAATACCTCATGCTCATCGGCGGTGGCGTGCTGGTCGCTGGAGTTGTCCTCGTGCTGGTGCTCGGGACGCAGGGAAGCGCCAAAGACCCGAGGGAAATCGCCCTCGTGAAAATAGATGAACAGAAGCAGCAGGCGCAGTACGGCTATTACATCCCGGGGGGAATACCTGTCAGCAATGTCAGCGGCTACTGGAACTTCAACGACGGAACTGGGAAAGAAGTTGTGAAGGGCAACAATGCCACATTGGAGGGGGATAATGCACCAACCGTGCTTTCCGGCACCAGCTGCAAGACCGCATCATGCATTGGCCTGGATTATCAGGACGACCAATACATCAAAATTAATAAAAATCAGGCAGAACTCGGCATGGTAACCAACAAGGGGCCGAGTACAGTTGCGCTATGGTTCAAGCCAGACCACATGACAGGCAAGAGGAACATTTTTGCGGACAATTACAGGGAATGGGGGATTTACCAAAGCGGCACAACCCTTTACGGGGAAATACGCATTAGTCGGATTGGCTCAACCATAAACGGCGGAACTTTGACTCCCAACAAGTGGTACCACGTTGCCCTGACGCACGAACACCTAGGCAGCCCTGCTAGTTCAGTCATAAAGATGTATGTGAACGGCAAGCTCGTCGGCCAGGGCTCTGCAAGTTTTTCTTCCGATGAGGGTTATGCCGACCCGCCATTCGCGGTCGGCGCTGATTACACTGGTGGAACCCCATCCGGCTACTTTGACGGGACCGTTGATGATGTCGTGATATTCAACCGCGCCCTGACCGAGCAGGAAGTCATGAGGATGTACCTGAGTTACAGCTGAGCACCGCGGGCTAAAGCCCAGCGAAGCATTTTCCGTCAACGGAAATTCCCGCAGGGACTTGGGTTGGCGGGATCACATAAGCAGCCGTCAACGGCAACGCGTTGAAAGGAATCCGAGCATAAACCTCGCCATCAATGGCGAGGGGTCCTTTTTGGGTTGATGACCCCTGAAAACTCAGCCATTTTTAAAGGTATTGGGAAGGAATTAGATTCACTTCTGATTCTCCGAATCGGGAGTTCGCCCATTTAGGGGCTAGAACATTTCAGTTTCTCTCCGAAAGGAGAATGAAAGAACTGGAATCCGAAGTGAATATTTCCGCAGTGTAATGTTTTGGGGTTGTAAATGGTTTTAGCGAGCGCAGAGAGCAAGTGGCATCGGGGCCATAAAGGCCGTAGATGGCACACCTCTGGCGGCGGAGGTGTCCGCTGATGGGAATCTATGATGTCCCGGCGGCAGGCCTCATTGAGGAGGTCGCGAAGGACTTAAAGGCAAAGTTCAAGCAGCCCGCATACGCGCCATACGTGAAGACTGGGGCGCACAGGGAAAGGGCGCCGGACAACCCTGACTGGTTTTACAGCAGGGCAGCGAGCGTGCTTTACAGGATTTACAAGAACGGCAGCCTCGGCACAGGGGCCTTGCGCTCCTACTACGGCGGCAGGAAGAACCGTGGAGTGAGACCGGAGCATAAGGTCAAGGCATCCGGAAAAATAATTAGGCTTGCGCTGCAATCCCTTGAGAAGGAAGGGCTACTTAAGAAGGACAAGAAGGGCAGGAAGATAACCCCTAAGGGTGAGAAGCTACTCTTCGAGAAGGCGAAGGCTGTTGAAGTTATTTTCAAGGCAGCCGGCGAAAAGGAAAAGGCCGAACTGGCGGAAAGGCTCGCAAAGGCCGAGCAGGCGAGGCTGAAGGCACTCGAGGCAAGGGCCGCACAGGAAGCCGCTAGGAAAGCCGCAGCAGAGCAGGCTAAGAAGGATTCTGAAAAGAAGGTAGCTGGCAGGGGCACCCCAAGCGACCAGGCCGTCGCTGCACAGGGCTGGCAGGGTGCAGGGCAAAGGCCGGCACAAAAAATCAGCGCTCAAGTTGCGGAAAGGCACACCGCTGAAAAAAAGGGCGACGCGAAGAAAGGCCACGAAGGCGATGCCACAAAAGAGAGCGTGGAAAAGGACCAGAAAAAGGACTTTGCACCGGCGGGCTGAATAGATTTATGGCAACAGAGGAGGAACTGAGGCAAAGGAAGATAGAGGAACTGCAGCAAACGTACCAGCAGCAGCGCGAGGCTGAGCAGAGACAGTTGGAAGCCGAAATCCAGGCACAGGCGCTCCTGAAAAAGTATCTGGATGAGAAGGCGCTTGAGAGGCTGAACAACGTGAAGCTCGTGAACAGGGAGCTTTACGCAAAGGCCTTCCAGGCGGTAATGGCAATGGTGCAAAGAGGCTATGTGACGGAGAAGATAAATGAGGGGCAGATTAAGCAGATACTGTTCAAGCTGAAGCCGGAGAAGGAGTTTACCATCAGGAGAAAATGAAGGCCAGAGCAAAGGCCAAAAGGCTGTAAGAGGCTTGGTCCTGAGGGCATCGGTTTTGGTATTGGCGAAAAAGACTGGCATTTGGATGCCGTGATAAACGGGAAAGTGTTTGCATGGGAAGGAAGGACGCGGAGCTGAAGGATTTCCTCATTGCCCAGAGGAGGAAGATAGGCACGGGCATGAGCAATGCGCCAGTATGGGTGATGCAGAAGGCTGGGAAGAGGATTTACAACAAGCGCGCGAAGAAGCACTGGCGCGAGACAAGCCTCGGTGCAGCATTCAGGAAGGCGCAGAGGAAGCAGGGCAAGGTGAAGGGCCACAGGAAAATCAAGAGCGGCGACCACTGGAAGCGCGGAATGAAGGTCAAGAAGGCGAAGGCACGCATAACGAAGAGGCCGAAGTAACGTGTCAACAATCGCGGGGCGTATGTGATGAAAGGAGAAAAGGCAGAGTACTATATAAGCTTTGAGAAGGCGTTCATGTTCCCCCGCCCAAAGCGCGTGAGAAAGGCCCTCGGCGAAATCAGGAAGTTCGCTGCCAAGCACACACGCGCAAGCGTAATATCCATCAGCAGCGAGGTCAACGAGCTTGTGCACAGGAACTCCAAGAACATACCGCGCGGCATCAAGGCTGTGCTTTACAGGGAAGACGGAAAGGTGAGCGTATTCCTCAGGGAAGGCACTGGCATGGAGGCCTACATCAGGAAAAGGGCGGAAGAGAAAAAGAAGACAGAGGCCGAGAAAAAAAAGGAAGGGAAGGCAGAGAAAAAGCCCGGCAAGGAAGGCGGGTCTGGAAAGGTAGCTAAAGAAGGAACTGCGGGAAAGGCTGGGGAAGACACATCGGCGCAAGCTAGAGAAGAGGGCGAAGCCGAAGCTGAGAGGAAGAGGCTGCTCGAGGAGAAAAGGCTCAAGGAAGAGGCCGGCAAGGCAATAGAGATGAAGAGAGGGTGAACAAGCCCAACACCCTGTATGCCATAACAACAAAACAACGCCTTTGGTCAGCACCTCGGCAATTGCACGGCAGCGGTGGACAAGCAAGGGAAAAAAAGAAATCGGCGACACTGGGCACTTGTGCCGGCGAGGCATATTATTGGAGGGGCGCAGGGCAACGCCAGCACCATGGTGGCGGTTTTGCGATTGGTTTTTGCTATGAACTTTGCGCGCGGCAATATAAGGAGCAGCCCTTATGTCGGGGTGTTCTGTTCCGCTACCGATGATTATGCCCTTGTTCCGCACTCGGTGCTCCCGAAGGAGCTAAGGGCTGTCGAGGAGAAGCTTGAAGTGAGGGCGATGAAGGCCAGCATCGGGAACAGCGGCCTGCTCGGCGTGCTTTCAAAGGGCCTTGGGAACAAGTTTGCCGTATCAGGGCTCATAGAGACAGACGAGAAGAGGCGTCTCGAGAAGGAGGGCCTGGAGCTGCTCGTGCTCGAGGAGAACTTCACGGCAACAGGCAACCTCATCGCGCTCAACCGCAACGCAGGAATCGCTAGCCTAGTGTTCGGGGACGCGACAGTGAAGTCGCTCGAAAGATTTTTCGGCGTGAAGTTCTGGAGAATGATCGTAGGGGGTAGCGAACTGGCGGGCGCATGCATAACAGTAACAAATAAAGGGTTTATCTGCCACCCCAATATCAGCGAGAAGGACTTTGCGAGGCTTGGGGCGGCATTCAGGGTCAGCGGGAAGGCAACAACCGCGAATTACGGCGACCTTTTCGTCGGCAACAGCGTGGTTGCAAACTCGAAGGGTGTGATTGTTGGAGAAAGGACATCAGGCATAGAGCTTTCCAAAATCGACGAAGGCTTGAGGGGAGAGTGAAGGGGATGGAGCAGAAAACTTTTGAGGTCAGTGGGACATACTCGGTGAGGGATGGACAAGGGAAGTTTACCATGGAAGTGCGCGCACACAACGAGGGCTTTGCTCGGGAAAAGACGCTCGCGGAGCTAGGCTCGAGGCACAAGCTTAAGAGGAAATCCGTGAAGATAACGGCGGTGATGGAAAAGAAGTGATTGCATGGCGGATGAAAAGCAGCAGGCGAAGCCGGAAACTGGCGAGAAGAAAATAACCCTAACTGGCCAGCAGCTCCTCCAGCTGGCTAGACAGGAGAGGCAGAGGCTCGAGCAGGTGAACATGAGGATAAGCTCGCTGCAGGGCTTCCGGAACGAGCTGGTCGGCGCGAAAGAGGCGCTGAAGGAAATAGAGAAGAACGAGAAGGGCAACAGGATAATGGTCAATCTCGGCGCTGGCATCTACATCGAGGCGAGTGTGGAAGACAACGCAAAGACCATAGCAGCGATTGCAGGAAGCGTGTTCAAGGAAAAGAAGAACGAGGAACTCATAAAACTGCTGGATGGAAGGATTGCCGGCGTGGACAGGCAACTCGAGAGCATTGCCGGAGAGCAGCAGGCGGCCATTGGGCGTGTGAACCAGCTCGAGAACGTGATACAGGCCGGGCAGCACTACCTCTCGCAGCAAAGGGGACAGCAGCAAAACAAATAAGCGTTAAAAAACGAGCGCGGCACTTGCTACTTATGTTTGATTTCCTGAAGAAAAAAATATCTGATTTTACTGGGAAAATTAAGGACGCGCTCAGAGCAAAGCAAGTGGAAGCGCCGCCGCAAGAATCCCTTGGCGCCAAGCTTGATGGCGACAGGGAAAAAAGCATTTACTTGGGGTTTGAAGAAGGGCAGGAAGCTGTGCCAGACGCCAGAGGGGAAAAGGCGTCCGCACCGCCGGAGCCTGTTGGAGGGAAGCCAGCCGGAGAAGAAACTGCCGAACCAAAAATTGAGAGGCTGGAAGGTATGATTGCGGGACAAGGAATAGAACCGGAAATATCGGGACAGAAAATTGCTCCCCCAGAAAAAGTCCATGAAGCCCCAAAGCGCATAATGCTTGGAATTCCGGGAGCGCAGGAGCGTGCCGCGCCAAAGGTTGTGCCAGCACAAAAACCAATCCCGGCGACGCGTCCCCGGCCTGTTGTGGAACTGCACAAAAAGCCCGCCCCTGCAAAGCCGGCACCACCAATAGCGGGGCCCGGAAAAAAGCCGGTTCCACCCACACTGCCATTGCCCAAAGAAGCCAGGGCTCCTGCGCCCGGCGCCGAGGAATACAAGATTGCCGGGGAGGAAAAGACAGCACTCGATAAAGTCAGGGAAATCCGCGAGGACGAGAGACGTGAGCTTAAGGCCAAGGTAGGAGTTGTCAGCAAAATATTCGGCTTCGTCGGCGGGAAAATAAAAATCACTGAAAAGGAGACACAGGGTTTTTTCGAGGAATTCG
>SBBR01000096.1 GCA_005239615.1 archaeon | reverse complement strand
TCATTCCCGGCTGTCTGCAAGCAACGCTCTATTTTTTGCGGTTTCAGAGAAACCGGGCATAAACTGTTTTCCGAGTTCGCTTTGTTTTGGGAGGTGTCACGCAAAGGTTTAAATAAACAATGCTTTACATAAAAGGTAAAGCTTTAGGGTGAATGCAAACATAGGTGTTTTGTTGGACAGCGAAAAAATCGTGACGGGAATACTGGCAGTTTCGATAATCGCTGGCATCGCGCTCCTCTACTTCTCGATTTCAGGTCAGCCAGAAAAAGGGCTGGTGAACAGCCAGTCGAACTACTTGCAGTTCTCGGCAAAGGAAGACCCGAACGACATTTGCGCAGTCCCGCCAGGCGAAGACCCGGGGGAATGGAAAGAGCACCTGAGCCACCACCCTGACAAGTACGCCCAGTGCCTGAAATGACGAAAAGGAGGCCATGAAATGCCTGATGGAAAAAAAGTTTTCACGATAATAGGGGTAGCGGCTGGAATCACAATAATTATCCTGCTCTATAGCGTATTCTCAATCCAAAGTGCTTTTGCAAAATTTGAGGCACGGGACCTTGTACTATCGGGTCTTGGCACAAGGACCACCACAAACGCCTCCGGAAACCAGTCGGCTCCGGAGCCAGCAAAAATAAGCGTTACACTGATAACCCAATCCAAAGAAAAAAAACTGGTTTCGCTTGCCCCGCTCTTGCAGCAGCTAAGGCAGCTCTCCGGCGTAAAAATAATTTCCGAAAAAACCCTTGAAAAGGATTCCGGAGAGGCAAAGCGATTAATCGAAAAATATACCATAGAAAGAATTCCGACCGTGGTTCTGGAAGGCGAAACAAAAAAGGCAACCGCGCTTTTGCAGAACTGGCCAAGAATCGGCTCGGTTGAAAGCGACGGCACAATGGTCCTCACGGCCATCCCGCCCATTTACCTCGAAACAGGCACGGGAAGGCTCCGCGGGGGGACAAAAGCGGTTTTCGTTTCCGTGCCTGACAGGAACGGGGTGTTTAATGCGGAAGAGGTTTTCACACAAATCCTGCAGAACGCCTTCGGCATCAAGCCAATTGGGCAGGAGACAGTGAGTTATGATTCACCTGAGGGAAAAGCAATTCTGTCAAAGTACGGGCTGGAAAAACTGCCCACATTCATCATTTCCGGCGACCTGAACGCATACACCGGTTTCCCGGATGCGTGGCTTGAGGGCGGGACAGTAGAGGCTGATGGAACCTATGTTTTCAGGAGCCACGAGGCCATACGCGGAATAAAATACATTGACATGGACAAGAACGAGGTAGTGGAAACGCCCCAGCCGGGGCAGTGAAGGGGGGCAAAAACCATGCTCGGAAAACTCTGGGGGGAAGTAAAATCAAACCATATTGCGCAGATGGCAGTGTGCTGCATGCTGCCCGTAATCCTGATAATTGTGCTGCAGTTTCTCGGCTTCACTGGCTGGTTGGTGTATGGCCTTGCGCTCTTCGCGTGTGTGGGTTCGCACATGGCAATGGCTTTTCTAGGCACAAAGGATGGAAAATCATGCCACTAGACTGGGAAAAGTACATGCCATGGCTCAAGAACGGGTTCTGGGTGCTGGCCCTCACAATAGCCTACGTGCTTATGCAGAAGGCAATGCACCCAGGCTGGACAATATTCGGTTACTGAAGGCGGAATGGAAATGGGCATTGGAGAAACCCTCGAGAAAATACTGCCATTCGCAGGAATAATCCTAATCATAGGGCTTATCGGGTGGGGGCTGGCAACTGCGAATGACAATGACGCAGGTTTCAAGGAAGGCGACAAGGCCCCGGACTTCACCCTGCCAGTGGTAGGGGGCGGGCAATTCAGGCTCTCGGCGCTCCAGGGCAAGAAGAATGTTCTCCTATACTTCCAGGAAGGCATCATGTGCCCGGCCTGCTGGTACCAGCAGGTGGACATTGAAAAGCGACAGGCGGAATTCGACGCGCTTGACACTGAAGTGGTGATGATTACGGTCGACTCTCCGGGGGCGCTCGCACAGGCAAAGGCGCAGTACGGAATCCGGGACACGCTCCTCTACGACAACAGCCTCACGGCATCCGCAATGTATGATGTGCTGCGCGACAGCATGCATCCGGGCGAGCGGCCGGGCCATGTTTTCGTGCTCATTGACAAGAGCGGCACAATAAGGTGGAGGTACAGCGCATACAAACCTCCGGCAAGCGGCGACCACCACTCTGGAGGAACAGGGACAATGTACGTGCCTGTTGAAAGTATCCTAGGCAGCGTGAAGGCCGGCCTCATTGGAGAGGGTGCCGGACAATGATTCCTGAGTTCTTCGCGGCATCAATACTCGCCGCATTCCTGAGCGGTGCAGTTGCATTCTTTGCGCCCTGCTGCATAACATTCCTGCTGCCGGCATACTTCGCGTTCGCACTCAAGGAAAAGGGGCAGATACTCAAGATGACGCTCATCTTCACGCTCGGCCTCGCGACCATACTCATACCAATAGGCCTGGGCCTTGCCGGGCTAGGGCAGCTCGCGACGCAGTTCCACAAGGAAATATTCATCGCGGGCGGCCTCTTCATGTTACTCCTTGGCCTCTTCACGCTTGCAGGCAGGACACTTTCAATGCCATTCAAGCCAAAAGCGCCAAGCATGGAAAAAATGGATGCCCTCACCGTCTACCAGCTCGGCCTCTTCTCAGGGTTCGCCAGCTCATGCTGCCTGCCAGTGCTCGCAGGAGTGCTCACGCTCTCACTCATAAGCGCCTCCTTCGTACAGGCATTTTTCCTCGGGTGGGCCTACGTGCTCGGTATGGTCGTGCCGCTTGTCGTGCTCGCACTGCTCTGGGACAGATACAAGTTCTCTGAAAACCCAATCATCAAGGGTAAAGCATTTGATTTGCGCCTCTTCGGGAAAAGCATCGGCTTGCACTCAACGAGCGTGTTCTCAGGCGCAATCCTGGTCATAATCGGCCTGTTCACGCTCATCGCCGCATTCACCAACAAAATCACGGCCACGACTGCCGAGCAAATAGCGTTCGCAATGTGGCTCCAAGGCCTGCAGGGCAGGGCGCTCGAGGCGGCAAAAATACTGCCTGACTGGGTGTTCCTTGCCCTATTGCTCATCGGGACGGCTTACCTGTACAAGAAAGCTGCCGGAAAAAAGGGGGTGAAAATGTGAATTGCTGCGGAGGCACTGAACACAAGCACGGCGACTACAAGCAAAATAACGACCAGCACGACCACGGGGACCAGAACCCAAGCTGGCTTCCAATAGCCGCACTGCTCTTGGTAGGAGTATTAGTGGCTGGGCTGCTGCTCACATTCATAAAATAAATCATACGGCTAAAAGGAGGCGAATAGAATGGCAAAGGACATAGTATGCGGAATGAATGTATACGAGAACTCGGAAAAGAGCCAGTACAACGGGAAAACGTATTACTTCTGCTGTACGGGCTGCAAAGGTGTGTTCGACAGGAACCCTGAAAAATTCGTGAAAAAGTGAGCCAAACATGGCCAAAGTCACAATACTCTCGACCCCGGGCTGTGCCCCATGCGCAACAGCAAAGAAAATGCTTGCGCGCATAGTGGAAAGAATGCCGATTGAAGTGGAGGAAATAAATGTTATGGGCCGCCCCGACTTGCTTGAAAAGTACATGTTCACAGCAATGCCGGGCATAGTGATTGACGGCAAGCTGGAGTTTTCCGGCCTGCCGGACGAAAAAGAACTGAGGGAAAGGCTAATAAACAAAGGAAAAAAAAGTACGCAAGTAAACAAATGAAGTGCACAGGTAAACGGCATCGGGATTCACCGGAGGGAAGATGGCAATGGAAAAACTGAGTGTAAAGGCTGCAACAGTTTCAGGCGCGGTGGCATCAGGCGTATTGCACGCGCTTTTTGGGCTCGCATACCTCGGGGCGCCGGGGATGATGAGGGACACCTACAGCATGATGATGTACAACAGCGTGCAGTACGGCATTGGGGCGTTCTCCGCCACAAGCTGGATTGGAAACATAATAGCAGGCGCAATATTCGGCGCAGTGCTAGGCTATCTGGTTGCGGTCTCTTATAACTGGGCAGCGAAGCCAAAAATACAGGGGCCGGAACCAAGGCTATTGAGCGGCAGAACCCAAGGCGTTAAGGTGTAATGGGCAGTTGACAATGGGCATATTGGGCGATTTGATTGGGCAAAAGGGAAACCCACAGGACGGAGGGCAGGAGGACGCCCAGGGCGGCGGCCGGAAAAAGGGCCTGAAGCGCAGGCTCCTGCATTAAATGGCTGATTTTTTATTTTGAATGCAGGTAATTCTTGGCATGGGTTTGTTTGACTTGTTCGGAAAGCCGAAAACCGCGCAGGAGGAGTTGGCGCAGAAAATGCCGCCTGCCGGGAGTGATCAAGCCGCCTATCGGGCTCTTACGCAGTCGTGGAAATATCCAATGTTTACTTCATTGCCGGGGTGGGTGTTGTCCCTGTCGGAAATGTTTTTCAGCTGAAGGGGGTATCCAATGGGGATATTTCCACAGGAATGAAGCTCAGGTTCGTGAGATGATGGGCCTAATTGGCAATCTGCTTGGGAAAAAGGATACCTCTGCCGGAGCCAAAAAAAGCGAAACTGAACCGCCCGCCATGGCTGAAGAGGGCAAGTACAACGAGCCCTGTTCCCTATGCGGCGCTGCCGGCACCGAGAAGAAGTGGGCGGGAAAGCACTGGCACAAAAAATGCATTCGCAGGATGAAGCACGCGGCTAAGGGCATGCTCTGAACCATGGCTTTTTTCTGAGTTGTACTGGCTCAGCCCTTGGCGACGGGGAAATTCCACAGCGCATTGAAGTTGTTCATGTGCGAGCGCGCAATCCCGGCATTCTCTATTTTTACCGCAAGCGGCTCTTTTGTCCAATGTACGAAGAGGCAGTTGTCGCCGTAGACAATAGTGGTGGTTGGGCTTGCATGGTTCTTGCCGACAAATTTCCTCTCCCAAAGGTCTGTCCTCTTGACATCCTTTCGGCCATTTTCGGGAAATATTGTCCTCTGTGGTATGCCGAGGCTTGCCCTTTTCTTCTGCCACTGCCTGAAATACGCGCCGAAAAAATACCTGAATTGCAGGCTCGCGGCAAAAAAGCTCAGCGGCTGTCGGGCCTGCAATTTTTCCTCGAGGAGCGATTTGAGGGCCTTCCTTCCGACGAAAATGTCCGCATCAAGGCTCTCCTTCGGCTTCGGGGGGATTTTTTCAGCTCCGCAATGGCCATTAGCACGGCGCGCCTGGTCTTTTCCAACTCCGCCTCCTTTTCCCCTAGTAGGACCATCAGGTGCTCGGGCGGCTTTGCCTGGAACCATCTCATCTTATTCTTTGCGACAAAGGAGACAGTGCCCTTCTCCACGAGCCTGTCAAGGGCCTCATAGACATTGGTGCGGTTGATTCCTGTGGATGCGCATTGCCATCACCATATACTGATAACCGCGCCGTTAGGGCCTATTTTGGTGGGCTGTTTCGTTGGTTTGGTGGCTGCTCCGACCCGGGGCGGAATGCACAAACCTGGAGTTGGCGCTTTTTTATTATTGCTGCCTAAGCTCGTCCACGAGCCTCACCATGTTTATTTTCCCGTGCTTCTCCACATGCACTATGCCGCGCTCTTCAAGCTTTTTCACGGCGCGGTGGGCGCGCAGCCTTGACATGTTGTTCACCTTGGCTATTTCGCCCTGTGTGGTCATGCCGCCCTTCGCGAAAAGGAGCTTCAGGACCTCGCGGTCCTCCTTTCCGAGGAACTTGAATATTATGTCGGTGTTGGTCTTCACGACCATCTTCTGCCGCTCGATGGTTTGCCCCATTAAGCTGTAGACAAGCACTCCGGAAATCACGCCGAAGAGCCCCATGAGCACCATGAAGTGGATATGGTACTGCAGGAAAGGCAGTAGAAATGATGGTATATTTTCCGGGTTCGGCGAGAGGGCGTAAACGAATACCAGTACGGTTGTAAGGAAAATGAAGATTGACACAACGATAATGCCGAGTATTATATTCTGCCTGCTGTCCATTTCCAAAAACCCGCCTGAACGACTGTTTCATCAAGCCATATATATTGTTTCATATAAGTGATACTATAATAAACGATAAAAATCTGCGGTTGCGGAGTTGAAACAGGGATATTGGCACCCGGGATATAATGGAAGTGTATTGCTTTGGGTCTGGAAAGGAACACGTTTATCCTCATGGTCCTGCTCATGATTTCGGTATGGGTGGGCGCAATGGTGGTGCTATTCTCCAGCTCCGGAAACGCCGGTGCTGGCGATGGCGCTCAGGGTTTGGCAGGCGATTGGGGTGCCGGGTCTTCCGGACAGGGCGGCCCAGTTGGAAATTCAGGAAATGTGCAGGACGTTTACGTGAAGGCTCTCGGCACCGGATTCTACGACAAGCAGGAGGTCACGGTGAAGAAGGGCGTTCCCGTGAGGTTCCACTTCAGCGCTGAGAGAAATTCGGGGTGCGGCCGCTACATCATAATTGATGGCTTTAACAAGAGCGCTGTCTCGCGCAACGGCGAGGAGCAGGTCATGGAATTCACCCCCACCAAGGCCGGAAGGTATGCTTACCATTGCAGCATGAATATGTTCAGGGGGACGCTGGTGGTGGTGTGACAATGGAAAAGGTGATAAAGGTCAGAGGTATGCACTGCAAGTCGTGCGAAATTCTGCTTTCCGATGTCTTATCCGACATCGATGGTGTCAGCGTCATTTCGGCGGACCACAAAAAAGGCGCCATAATTATCAGGCCTAATGGCGTTGGCGAGAGCAAAATCAGGGCCGCGATAGAGAAGGAAGGCTACAAAGTGGAATCGTTTTGACTGCCGGGTGGTGCGCGGTGGCAATAGGTTGTGGTTTCTTTGGTTGAGTACAGGTTTGAGCTTTCTGGCATGTCCTGCGGCTCCTGCGAGCGCATAATTGAACGACTCGCTGAGAAAAATGGTGCGAAGGTTAAGGCAATAGACGGTAACACCGGCAAGGTTGTCGTGGAGATCGCGGATGCCGCCGAGGGCAGGCAGGGCACCAACATAAATGAATTCAAGGCGCAGCTGGCAGAGAGGGGCTTCTTCGAGAAAGGCGCTGGCGCGGGCCAAAGGGGGGACTTTTCTAGGGTTGTCATGTATATTTCCAAGGTGCTTTCCGGCGAGGAGAACGTTACAGTTGAGTCAAGGCTTCTGAACTTCGCCCTCGCTTCTGCTGCTCTCCTTGTGGTGTTGTCCATTGCCCTCTATGCGCTTTTCATGCAGGGCTTGGAAGACAGGCTGGCCTATGTGCCGGTATTGTTTCTCAGTGTCGTGGCTTCAGTCTCCACGGTTTTCTCCTACTTCCATGCAGCGTGCTACAGGAAGCTCCTGACCTGTCAGAATGGCATGATGGTCGGCATGGCAATGGGAATGATTCCGGGCATCATGGTTGGGGCGATATTGGGTGCCACCAACGGGATGTTCATAGGCTCTGTCGCTGGCATGCTCTTTGGCATGGGTCTCGGATACAGGCTCGGAAAGTGCTGCGGCGTGATGGGCGCGATGGAGGGCATCATGGCCGGGCTCATGGCGGGAACAATGGGTGCGATGCTCTCTGTGATGATGCTTCGCGATAATCTCATCGCTTTCCTCCTCATGCTCTTTGCTTCAGGAGCAGTCATACTTGTGGGCCTCAGCTACCTCCTTTACCGTGAGCAGGGCGCAGCGCCACAGGAGGAACTTTCAGTGAACCTCCCGAAGTTCTTCTTTTATGTGCTCCTCATGTTCATATTCATAATGGCCATGGTTTTCGCTGGCCCGAAGTCCGTGCTCGTATATCCATGAGGGTTTAGTTTGTCATTCTTGGGGTTGTCAACATAAAAAAAATCAGTTTCCCGATAAAAGGCATGCACTGCGCCTCCTGCGTGTCGCTCATAGAGCGCAGGCTCAAGAAGTTCGAGGGCGTGGGAAAGGTGAACGTCAACCTTGCCACCAACAAGGGAACCGTGGAATTCGACGAGACGAAGGTCGGCCCCAAGGATTTCGTGAAAGCTATTGAGGCCGCGGGATATGGCGCTGAAATCCCAAAAATGGATGGCGGAGCAGGTGGGTCGGTTCAGTCCCAGAATGGGAAAGCAAGCCTCGCCCTGCACGTGATTGGCATGGATTCGCTGCACTGCGCGAACATCGTGGAAATGGCCCTGAAAAAAACTGCCGGGATTTTGGGCGTCGAGGTCAATTTTGCATTGGAAAGGGCAGTTGTCGAATACGATGGGGCAAAGGCGGATTTCGGGAAAATTAAGGCTGCAGTAGTGGCCGCAGGCTATGATGCAGAGCTGGTTGATGGCGGAGAGGGCTTTGACAGGGAAAAGGACGAGCGCGAAAAGGAAATTTCGGAACTGAAGAAAAGGGTGCAGCTCTCCGCGCTCCTCACCGTGCCTGTCGTCGCGCTTGCCATCCCGGAGATGCTGGCAGGAGTCGCAGCATTTGAATACCCTGAATTTATCAACCGCAACGCAGCCATCATCCAGTTCATGCTTTCCACGCCTGTGATGTACCTTAACAGGGATTTCTTCACGCGCGGTTTTAGGGCTCTCATGAGCGGCAGCCCAAGCATGGACAGCCTTGTCGCGATAGGGGTTGGCACGGCCTACCTCTACAGCGTCATTGTGGGGTTTGGCGCGGTTTCTGGTAGCGTTTACTTCGAAACAGCAGCACTGCTCCTCACGTTCATCGTGCTCGGCAAGTACCTCGAGGCAGTCGCGAAGGGCAAGACATCGGAGGCAATCAAGCGCCTCATAGGCCTCCAGCCTAAGTCCGCGCGTGTAGTGCGCAAGGGCAGCGAGATGGATGTGCCCATCTCGGAGGTCGTTGCGGGGGACATTATCGTGGTGAGGCCAGGCGAGAAGATTCCCGTTGATGGAGTGATTGTAGATGGCGCGAGCAGCGTGGACGAGAGCATGGTGACAGGTGAGAGCATTCCGGTGCACAAGCGCAAAGGCGACACCGTGATTGGTGCTACCATAAACAAGACTGGCTCGTTCAAGTTCAGGGCTGTGAAGGTGGGGAAGGACACGATGCTTGCACAGATAATAAGGCTGGTTGAGGATGCGCAGGGCAGCAAGGCGCCAATACAGAAACTCGCGGATTTGGTTGCGGGCTACTTCGTGCAGGCAGTGATAGTGTTAGCAGTGCTTGCCTTCGCATACTGGATTGTGACGGGGCAGAGCTTCGTGTTTGCGCTTACAATCCTAGTTTCGACCCTCATAATAGCGTGCCCTTGCGCGATGGGCCTCGCCACCCCAACAGCTGTGATGCTGGGTACGGGGAAAGGGGCGGAGCATGGAGTGCTCTTCAAGGACGCAGAGGCGCTTGAGACCCTCCACAAGGTCAACACAATTGTTTTCGACAAGACAGGCACCATTACAAAGGGCGAGGCCGTTGTCACGGATGTAATTGCATTCGGAATGGGAGAAAAGGAGTTGCTTGCCCTCGCCGCTTCCGCGGAGAAGAATTCCGAGCACCACCTCGCGCAGGCTATTGTAAAGAGGGTTAAAGAACTGAAGCTGAAAGTTTCCGAACCATCATCTTTCAACGCAGTACCCGGGCATGGTGTAAAAGCAATGGTCGGGAAGCAGGCTGTCGCCATAGGGAATATGGCTATGATGCGAAAGGAAAAAACCGCGATTCCCGCGGCGGCTGAGGAGAAGATGCACGCATTGGAATTTGAAGGAAAGAGCGTGGTTGCGGTCGCTGTCCAGGGGAAGCTCTCCGGGTTCATCGCTGTTGCCGACACGGTGAAGGAGAGCTCAGCCACCGCGATTGCCATGCTGCAGGCGATGCGCTATGAGACGCTGATGATAACCGGCGACAACGAGCTCACGGCAAAGGCCATTGCCTCACAGGTCGGGATAACACGTGTTATTGCCCGCGTGCTGCCGGAGAACAAGGAAGAGGAAGTGAGGAAGCTGCAGGTTTCCGGGAAAAAGGTTGCGTTCATCGGCGATGGGATAAACGATGCCCCCGCCCTAGCCAAGGCGGATGTAGGGGTTGCGATTGGTGCAGGCACAGATGTGGCGATAGAAGCTGGAGGGGTTGTGCTGGTGAAGAGCGACCTCCGCGACCTTGTGGCGGCAATAGAATTGAGCGCCTACACGCTGCGCAAGATAAAGCAAAACCTCTTCTGGGCGTTCATTTACAATGCAATTGGAATCCCTGTTGCGATGGGCGCCCTGTACTATGTGAATGGCTTCCTGCTCAGCCCGGTGATTGCGGGCGCTGCTATGGCTTTCAGCTCGGTGAGCGTGGTTTCAAATTCGCTGCTCATGAAGGGGTTCAGGCCGAAGGCATAATTGGGCCACTTGTCTTTGCATGGCATTGCGCAACCACACGTGGTTTCCTACACCCTGCCGTACCTGTCCTCATAGCGGGTTATGTCTTCCTCGTCGAAGTGGCCGAACGAGACCTCAAGGAAGCGTGCCGTGCGGGAGGCCATCATCCGGTGCCTCGCCCTCCTTGGCACCACCACTGTCTGCCCCTTTTTCAGTTTCCGTTTCCTGCCATTGATTATCGCGGTGAGGCCTGCATCAAGCGCGACCCAGTGCTCCTCCCTACCCTTATGTGACTGCAGCGAGAGCACCCCGCCCTTCTTCACGGTAATTATCTTGACTGTCACTCTGGCGTTTGTGGCGTATTCCTCGAATTTCCCCCATGGTTTCAGGACGACCTTTACCTGTCCTTTCACGGTCTTTTTCATGCTCTTAACAGTGTTCATGGCACTAGGATTACTGGTAACTTTTATATATTGTTTTTGCCATGGTTTCAGTCATTGTTTTTGTGGTCCGCGTGATAAGCATAAGGGAAATGACCGGGGTTTTTTTCGGCAGGAAGCCGATGGAGGAGTTCGCTTCCAACCGCTACCCGATTACTGATGGCGTTGTCAACTATTCGATTGCTTTTGTTTTCACTTCTGTGCTGCTCGCCTTGGAGTTCCTCGTCTTCCTGTTCGTGCTGGGCTTCATGGCGAAGCAGGGCACCATGAAAATAGTGGCTGAAGTCGGCCTCTACGGAATAGGCCTCGCGTTCCTTGCAGTGGTGGGGCTTTTAGGTGGCATCGTGTGCACCTACTTTTGGGGCGCGGTGCACTTCTTCCTCGCGAAGTTCTATGCTGGGATGCCCGGCAGCCTCAATGACTTCAATGGCTCTTGGCTTTCGCTGATGGGTGCGGTGACTTTGGTGCAGAGACTGTTGGTCGTGATTCCTGTGTTGGCATGGTTCGCCGCGGAGGCGATGGAGATAGGCAATGCCCTGAAATTCGTGTTTGTTCTCATAGGAATGGCGCCGGCATTCATAGTGCACCTGTATGGCGTTATCCTCGCGTACAAGTTCATAAAGTCGAGGCTGAGCATCCCTCCTGCAAGGGCGGCGATTGTCGTGCTCGTGCCGATAGTTGTACTGATGGCGCTCCTGTTCATCCCAGCAGTAATCGCCATGGTTTTGCTGGGCACAAAAGTCGTGTGAACCACCAACCAATTGACATTTTCCATTCGGCGGCCATGAATATTGTCTATTCCCGTTTCTGTGTGACTGGCAGATTCAGCGCGCCAGCTTCTTCACCCAGAACGGTATTTCGCTGATGAAGTCGGATGCTATGAACGAGTAGCTCATCCTATCCAGCAGCCTGTCGCCAATGCTGCCGTTCACGAAAGCCGCAGCACAGGCCGCGTGCAAAGGTTTGAGGTCGAGTGCGATAAAGCCCGTGCACAGGCCGGCGAGGACATCCCCTGTGCCGCCAACGGTCATTCCCGCGTTTCCTGTCCGGTTCAAAAAAACTTCCCTGCCATCGCTGATTATGTCGGTTTTCCCCTTGAGGAGTATTATGCAGTTGTGCTTCAGAGCGGCCCCCTTGACCGCTCTTATCTTGCCCTTCAAGTCCAGCCCAAAGACCTGCCTGCCAGTGAACACTTCGAATTCTTTCGCGTGCGGCGTGATGACTGTTGGAGCGCTGAACCTCTTCCCTGCGCAGGCGCGAAGCGCGTCGGCATCAATCACTATTGGCTTGGAATTTCTCCTCACTAATTCCTTGGCAAACGCCAGCACCTGATTATTGCGTCCAATCCCCGGACCCACAAGCGTGACGTCGGACTTTTTTTGTGCCTGCATGACCTGCCTTAGGTGCCTTGTTGAAAAGGTTCTGCCAGGCAGCTTGATCACGATGAGGTCGGGCGAGTAGGAGCTGATAACCCATCCGGGGTTTTCAGGCGCGGCTACAATGCAGAGGTCAACCCCTGCGCGGAGGCACGCGAGCGCAGCCATCGCCGCAAGCGCTGGCGCTCCTACGAAGTCAGCAGACCCCCCAACAACGAGGCATGTCCCGTTGTCCCCTTTGTGCGAGTCAGCGTGTCTTTTTTTAGTGAAAAAAGATTTCACTTTGCGTTCCGTCAGGGTTTGTGGCATCGTGGCACTATCCTTTTTATCCTAAGATTTTCCTCATTTCTGCCCTTAGGATTTCGCTGATTTCTTTTCCGGGAGCCCTGCCTTTCAGTTCTTTCATAGCGTCGCCCATTAGCGGCCCGAGCGCCCTTTCGCCATGCTCCCTCACGATCTTCTCGTTCCTCTTCACAATTCCCGCGATAACCGTTTTGATTTCCTGTGCGCTAGCGCTCAGGGCGTTGAGACCGGACAGGATTTCGCTTAAGGGTGTGCGCGGGTTGCGGCTCTTCTCGAGCACAACTTGCTTCTGAATCTCCTTCGTAATTTTGCCCATGCTGATGCCCATTATGAACTCGTTCAGCACGTCCTCGCCGAGGCTCTCCACGGGCGCGCCCTCCCTCCTCGCCTCGACAAGAGTCTCGAGAAGGAACAAAGCGGTTTTCCTCGCGTCAGCGCCCCTCTTCACGCAGTTCTCGAACATCGCCGCATAATTGCTGGTTTTCATTTCCTGCACGTGCTTCACACTCAGGCCCCACTTGGCGTAGAGCACCTCCCTATCGGCTTCCGACAGTGGCAGGCGCTTTTCAATGCCCTTCAGCATATCAGGGCTGACGATGATTGGCTCAAGGTCGGTTTCGGGGTACATCCTCGCCGCTCCCGGCAGAGGCCTGAGGTACTCAGTGTTGCCCGCATCAATTGCACCTCTTGTTTCCTCGGGGACGCCCTCGATGCACTGCTGTGCGCGGCCGAAGACAATGCCCAGCGCCTTCATGGCCTTTCCTTCTTTCGCAGCCACGAGCACGAATGAGTCCTTCTCCCCGCAACCGAGTTTCCTCGCTGCCGAGTCCGCTTCTTCCTGCGTGATGCCGTAGTTC
>SBBR01000071.1 GCA_005239615.1 archaeon | reverse complement strand
TGACAACTGACGTGGAACCATCCCCCATGAGCAAGAGCATCCTTGCTTCTGCCTGGACGCGCGAGGCAAACCTTTTTGCGGCCTGAATGTCCAGCCAGTGAGCTGCGTCCTTCTCTAGGGTTCCGAGAAGGTGGAACGACACGGAAAGGAACGCCATTGTCGCCACAAGGACGAGAAGGTATTCAAGGCCGGCCTGGCCTTGGCAGCACACTCTTAAAGGGACCGACCCTGCAGTGGGAACCGATTCATCCATAGTGCCTCTCCGCCCAGACAAGAACAGCACCACCCGGCAGCTCCCTCACCGAGGAGGCTGGCGCAATAATCAAGTCACCCATTTTTCCTGTTCCGGGCCGCAATCCTATAGACCAATCAGTCTTGGTGCATTTCAAGTTTTTGGCATATTTTCCCTGGCCTTCGGCATACGCAAAGTTGATGGTGGCGGCGCAGTCCGCCACAGAGAACCCTTCCGCGACGAATCCGGTGGCCTTTTCAAGCGCCCCGTGCAGCTGCTTCTCAGAGCCAGCCACAAACGACACGAACAGCGCCAGCATTGCCAGTGCGAGGGTGAATTCCATCGCGCTCATGTGAACGGCACCAGCCTTGTCGCGGTATACCTAACAGGAATTCTGAACATGATTGTGGCGTTCCCCTCCAATATTTCTGCGCACGGGAAAAGCGTACCGCTGGGCCCTCCAGTGATAGTGTACTGGGCAATGGCAATACCATAGGATTTCGCCACCACTGCCTTGCCCAACGCACCCATGCCTTCTGCGTCCAGTAGTCCTATGGAGTCCTCCCCGCGCCAGCCCACTTGGCCTTTGCCGTTCAACACCCGCCATAGGCTCTCTCCTGCACTGCTGTCACGGCACACGGAAAGCCCGTGCAGGCCAAGCGCGTCTGCTGCGCGGAGAATGTTCCGGCTGACACTTCGTTCAATTGCCTCTGAATCCAATTCGCCAGGCACGGCCCCGGTCAATGCCTCATCGATTGCCCTGTCCATAAGGAGTTCCGCCTCGGTGCGCGAGAAAGCAGCCTTCTCAGCTCCTATTAGTTTTGCCTCGAGTGAAAGGTACGAGCTTTCGCTTCGGTTCTCAAGGCTGTAAGCCAGCAGCAGCACCTGCACTGCCGCGAAAAGTGTGAGCAGGCCGAAAAAACCCCGCGAGTCCATGCAATGAACAGCACGGAAAAGTAATTAAAATATTTCGTTGATTGACGAATTAAGATTTTTGCGTGCTTTGGCGTTTATTTCTATCTAGGCTTGTCCTTCCAACTGCAATCCGGCTGTCCATCTCCTTCACCAAAGGCCTTGGCTGCGGCGTCGTAGTTGTCCACCCTCAGGCAGTCCTGCGCTTCAGTAGTCCCGTAGCAATCATTGGCGTGCTCCTGCGCTTCAGCATTCCCGGTGGCATCAAAGAGCGGCGTGCACTTCAGGTTGCTGTAATCCGTGGTGTCTATTTCCCTTCCTGTAGGAGCGGAGCCGCCACCGCCGGTGCCGGTTTCGTTAGCCGCGTTTCTGCCACTTGGATCCTCGCCATTGTTAATGTCGCCAGAAGCGTTCGCGTCCGTCACCGCAGCGGCAACCTCCCAGGCTTTTCCTGCGCCCCCTATTTTGCCGGACTTTTGCGCTATTGCAGATTCAGACCTGGGCACTTCCATTTCGCCTTCGCCGAGGCCATTTTCCGTTGCGGGGGAAGTGGGCGCGTACTGCTTTGTAATGTCAAGCGAGGGCGCGTTTTGGCTTGTTATCTGCGGCGCGGTGCCGATAAATGTGCTGGAAAGCGTGAACAGCAGGCCGGCAAGCACCACTGCCGTGCCTGAAAGAATTATCAGTATGTTCGACTGCCTCTGCTTCGCCTCGAGCAGGTCACTTCCTTTGCGCGTGAGGCTGTAGTATTTCCACTTCCTGCCCTCGTCGCGTAGTTCTATGAGGCCGGTTTCCAAAAGTATGTTAGCGTGCTCCTTTATTGTGGGCGCGGCCATGCCGAGCTTTTCCGAGAGCTCAGAGAGCGTGTAGTTCCTCTCGAGCAGCGACTTGAGTATGGCTGTCCTGCTGCCCGAGGAGAGCGCCCTGAACTCGGTTTTCGTGAGCTGCACTTCACCCATTCACACCACGACCACATGGCCTTTATCAGAGTTCATTCCTTGCATAGTATATTATTGTATTAAACCCTGCCGGTCCTGGCCTTGCCGCGGCGGCTTTTCCCACTTTCACAAAACGACGAACAGCAGCAGCGCGACAAAGAGTAGGATTGCGACATCCCTCTCGTAATAGGCTATAATGCCAAGCGCCGCCGGCGCGAACACCAGCAGGAACGGCGCCTGCCTCTGCGCAATCACGTAGCCGATGAGCGCGCCGATTGTGACCACTATCAGTATGAACGCAATAAGCTTGGCAATGCCCTCCGAGACATAGCTTACTATGCGCTGGAAGAGCCTGTCGACCATGAAGCTCCGGTCGCCTCCGCCTGAGGCCTTTTTGCCCCCTCCGCCGCTGTCGCTGTGAGAGTCATGACTCATAATAGCTATTTGGTGCCTTTAGGGCTTTTTAATTGTTTCATTTTGGTAAGGCTTGGACTGCCCTTGTAGTCCTCGGCCACCAAATACATTTTCGGCGCGAAGTTGTTGTAGTCATGGTCGTCGGTCATCATAAGCGCCTCGTAATCAATCGCGATTCCTGGGAACTCCGTATTGAACTCTTTGAGAAAGCCGTTGAGCGCATTGTTGTCCTCTGCCCTGATGTCGATGTGCATGTCGGCCCTTCCTACGCTCCTCGCCGCCCAGAAAACGCTCGGATGGCTGAGCAGGAACCCCGCAAGCCTTTTTTCTTCCTGCGCGCTTATCATGTTCGTCCTCATCCTGACACGGTACCAGTGCAGGCCGAACATGTCGTAGTTTATCGCCGCAAAAAAGGCGACAATGGCGTGCTTGCCAATCATGCACCTCATCCTGTACCTCACGTTCTCGGGCGGCAGCCCGGACTTTTCCCCGATTTCGTGCAGCGTCTGCCTGCAGTTATCCGAAAGCGCATTGAGTATTTTTATGTCGGCAGTGTCGAGAGTGTGCCTCTGCCTCGTTTTCTCGACGATTACGGGCACCTCCGAGAGCGCCCTGTTGAATGACGAATCCTCCCTCTTGGCCCGCAGCGGCTTCGCGCCAAGGCCGGAAAAGAACGCCCCTAGGGTCGCGGTGTAGACGTATTCGTAGAGTATCACGTCGAACTCGAAATCCCGTATCGCACCCCTGAACCTGCCCTTGAACTCGGAAAGTATGAGGGCAAAATCTGCAAGGTCCTTCACGAGCAGCAGCAGGGCATAATCCCATTTCCCAAGGCACTTGTTGCTCCACATCACCGCGGGGTGCTTTTTTATGTAATTCTCGTACTCCGCCTGCCTTTTTGCATCCATCCTTGCAAAGCTTATGTAAAGGTTGTAGAACTCAAGGCCGAAGTAAGGGTGCGAGGACTGCACCCTGAACGAGAGTATGACCTTCTCACGTACGAGCCTCTCAATCCTGTTCTTGACCGCTTCCCTAGAAAGCCCCACGTTGGCCGCGAGCGTGCTGTAAGAGAGCCTTGCGTTCTCCGAGAGATAATAGAGGAGCTTCCTGTCCTTTGCGTCAAGCGGAACCGGTTCCACAATAGCGTTTTAGTAAAAAAGATATATAATCTTTTCTATTATGCCTACATTTTGCCGAAAACCTACTTATAATACAAAAAAGCATGTATAATATGGTTTGGGACATCATCGTGGGCGCCGCTGGCTTGGACTTTGCCGGCCTGTTTGGCATCGCGCTCTCGAACATCTTCTGGGTTTTCGCGCTCTTCTGCGTGAGCTATATTTTCTTCGAGGGCAAAAGGCCGCTGCGCGCATTCGTGCATGTGGCCTTAGCACCGCTCTTCATTTTCTCCCTCCTGCCTTTCATCGGGTGGAGCGATGTCACTGGCTCATTCCTCGCATTCTATTACGTCCTCGACCTCTCTATCCTGAAGTTCGCCGAGACAATACCTTTTTTCGCGAAGAGACTCGTATGGGTAGAGGAAGGGGTGTTCTTCGGGTCGCTCATCGTGTTCAACATTTTCATGGCTTGATTGCATCCGGCAAACCGGTATTTGGGGCGGTTGGCCTTTGGGGTAATGTGATTTTCATGGGAAACTTCCTGCGCGCACTCAATTTCAGCATCATTTTCCTCAGCATCGCCCTAGCCCTCGATGCTGCCGGAGTTGGCATTTTCTCCGAGGCACTCTTCTCCCCATTCGGTGTCCTGTTCTTCTTCCTCGCTTTCCTGAATGAGATTAACATGATTTACTTGTGAACTGGATTATTCCGCGTGCGCCTTTCGCCAGACATTCAATGGCTTGGCCTCATCTTGCAATCCCGAGCAATTCTACAACCTTGTTCATCCTGTCATATATATCCTATCAGGTTCTGTAACGCCTTGAGCGTATCAAACTGCAGTTTTTGGCTTCAGGCCGGCGATTCTTTTCATCAGCTTTTCCGCTTCGGTTGTTTTTCAGCAGTGCTTTGATGGAAAATCAATACTCCCTCAGCACAAGCTCTTTCTGTTTCTTGTAGTAATATTTGAGGGCGAGCGGGGTAAAGCCAGATGGATAAAGGGCACCCCAACAATTTAAATTAACTTCGTTAATTGTCGTAATTATGGTTTATGCCTCCGAGCAGAAACAATTAAATTCGGCTATTCTTAATAGTATGATTAGTATGACTATTCGTATTCGTTCCGTTCAGATGAACTCAAGGGGCCAGATAGTAATTCCGGAGGAAATGCGCAGGTCACTTAACCTGAGCAACAAGGAAGCCCTCCTGCTGATAGAACAGGATGGCAAGATTACCATTGAGAAGGAAAGCGACATGGCAAGGAAAATCGCGGATGAAGAGGCTTTCTGGGGGAGAATGTCGATAGAGTCGCTGAGAAGGGCGTGGGACAAGGAAGACGAGGTCTGGGATAAGATAGCAAAGGAGGATTTGAAATGAACCAAACCGACATTGTCTGGGCCTCTTTCCCTTACAGTGATTTTTCTGACGCAAAAATCAGGCCGGCGCTTGTAGTCTCGAATGATTCCTACAACGCCGCCAATAACGATGTCGTTGTATGCGCCGTGACCTCAAACCTTGGTGAGGGGGAGTACAAAGTGTCCATTGCCATGGGGGATTTGTCCGATGGAAAGCTGGCCCTCCCGAGCATGGTGAAGGCCGACAAGATATTCCAAGTCAACAAAAAGCTCGTGCTGAAAAAACTCGCGCGTCTCAGCCCGGAGAAATTCGCCGAGGTCAGGGACCGGATCAAAGAACTCGTGTCGGACAAGAAGTAGCCAGACCGTGTACCTGGCGTGAAGAATGTTTGGGAAAAGCAGAAAATGATAGGGCGCCCCAAACAATGCATAGGCAGTTTCACTATTCCATCCTTAGACTCTTAACTCCCTTCCAGAGGGGAGGGGTCATTGCCGGTGGGAGCCGCATTTTTAATAAACCCCAAAGCAGTATTCATGTCATGCCCAAGAACTTCTTCGCGCGTGCCACCCAGGAAAAAAGCGTTTTCCTCGACGAGCGCTTCCTCTACCCAGAGCACATTCCAGAGAAGCTGCCGCACAGAGAGAAGGAGCTGGATTCGCTCGCCTACTGCTTCAAGCCCATCCTCAGCAACAGGAAACCCCTCAATGTATTCCTCGCCGGGCCCACAGGTGTTGGCAAAACCGTATGCGTCAGGTATGTCCTGAGGCAGCTGGAGGAAACCCACGACCGGGTAAAAAGCCTCTACCTGAACTGCTTCGAGTACAACTCCCGCGCCTCGGTTCTTATAGCCCTCGCGAACTTTGTTGGCGCGGCAGTGCCGAGGCGCGGCCTCGCAACCGATGAGGTATTCACGAACTTCCTGCAGTGCCTCGAAAAGTGCAGCTTCACGCCCATAGTGGTGCTGGACGAGGTAGACCAGCTCCTGCTGAATGAAGAGAACTCGAAGCTCCTCTACGACCTCCTCAGAGTGGTAGAATACGGCGGCAAGCCAATAGGCATTGTCCTCATATCGAATGACATTGCGCTCATATCGAAGCTCGATTCGCGCATCCGCAGCTCGCTGGCGCAGCAGGCGATAATTTTCTCGCCTTACACTCCGCAGCAGCTGAAGGAAATCCTTTCAGAGCGCGCGGAGCTGGCATTTGCGAAAGGCTCGTACGAGCGGGACGTAGTGAATGTCGCGGCCGCCCATGCAGCGAAGCTCGGGGGAGACTGTCGTGTTGCCTTAGAATCCCTCCTCAAGGCCGGTAGGCTTGCTGAGCGCGGAAACAAGGCAAAGGTAAGTGTGGAGCATCTGAAGGAGGCCTTTGAGGCAGTTGATGCAGTTTCCTTGCTCAAAGTAGTGAAGCACCTCGTGAAGGACGAGCTCGTGCTGCTGAAGGTCATCGCTGAAAATTCTCCCGTGAACTCCGGGAAAATCTATGAACTCTATTCGAAATCCCCCGGAGCTGCGCTGAAGGAAAGGCGCCTTCGCGAAATCCTTGCGAAGCTTGAGAAGCAGGGCCTCATTTCTGGCGTGGATGTAAGCCTCGGCAACAAGGGCAACACACGCGAATACTCGGTGAAGGTGCAGGGGTCGCATTTGCTGAATGAAATTGAGGGTTTACTAAAATAGTGGTTTGGAATGGAGCTAAATCTTCACCAACTGGAAATGCTTCAGTCATTTTTAAGGTCACACCCAAAATACCAAGTGCATGAATTCAAACAATATGTTGCGCATTATGTTTTTACGGAAAGGCCATAGATTGCCCCATCCGAATTCGAGGCTGATGCCCTTGCAAAAATCGGCGTGCTGCAGTCGGCTGCTGGCAAATACCTTGGCAATTCCCTGTCTGGTGAATTGGCAATAAACCTGGTCGCGGCTTTCCTGCTTTCGGCTGAAATATGCCTTACCTTTTTCAGATGCTGTAATATCCATCAAAGCAAATGGCTTGCTTCTTAACTCGCGGATGCATGATGCACAGAGACGGACACGGGCCCAGGAGATTTTATTGTCTCAAAGTTCTGGGGAAGCCACCTTGAAACAATGCTTGAGCTTGTGGTTCTTGATTCTGCGCACAATAAAATTGCCTCTATTGGGTGGTTGTACTTCACCGGAATAACGCCTTTGAGCTTGCAATAACAAACATTCAGGGGGTAAAGGCCGAGGCGCCAGACGGCACGCCAAAAGAGGCTGCGGATAAAATCAAAGTTAGGGGCATTGAAGTTTACAGGGAATTGAATAAGGAACTCGGCTGTGATTGGCGTGCCTATTTTGTAACGCAGATTGTTTTTGTCGGGCAGAAAAAGGGGATAGTAGTGCATGGGCAGATGCCTTGGCACTACATTGAAAACCATCCGATTTATCCAACACTTGAGAGGCAATATGCACAGGCCTATCGCGAAGCTGGAATGAGGCTGTAAAAGGACAAAAGCTGGAAATTCGTGCCAAAAAGAGCGAGGGCCAATGAAATTCAGTTAAATTGTCGTTTCCTTTTATTTTCTTCGGCCCTTTTTGTTTTCATGTCCCAGCTCTGGCCCGACAAGTACGCCCCTAAGAAGGAGGAGGAGTTCATCGGCAATTCCGAGATAGTGCGCCACGCAATAGAATGGGCGAAAGAGTGGCAGCGCGCAGAGAAGCAGCCCCCTCTCCTCCTTTGGGGCCAGACAGGCTCAGGAAAAACTGCACTGGCTTACCTTGTTGCCGGATTGTTCAGGTGGAACATTGTCGAACTCAACAGCTCTGACCTTCGCTCGAAGGACGTGATTGAGAAAGTAGTGGGTGCGGCCTCGCAGAACGCCTCCTTCTTCGGCGTGCGCAGGCTCATACTATTGGATGAAGTGGATGCGCTCACGCGCGACGACAGGGGCGGTGCCTCGGCAATCTCTTCCATAATAAAGGAGACAAGCAACCCTATAATCCTCACCGCAAACGACATTTTCGCGGACAAGAGCGTATCAGCCCTGCGCTTCGTGTGCAAAACCTTCGAGTTCAAGAAAATAAACTATGTTTCGATGGCGGCGAGGCTCAGGGAAATACTAGGTGCGGAGGGCGTTGTGTTTGATGAAGAGGCAGTGAAGGAGCTCGCCCGCAGCTCTGGTGGTGACATGCGCTCCGCGCTCCTAGACCTGCAGACGCTCTCGGTTTCAGGGCCCGTGGCAATGGAGTCGGTGAGGTCCCTTGGGTCACGCGAGAGGGAGCAAAAGGTCTTCAGCGTCATGAAGGCAATATTCAAGAGCACGGATTTCGGCGAAGTGCGGGAAATGCGGAGCGCGACCGACCTCAGCAGCGACATGCTCTTCAACTGGGTAGACGAGAACATCCCAAGGCAGTACGCGCACGCCAACGATGTGGCACTGGCTTTCGACAGGCTCTCACGCGCCGACATGTTTAATGGCAGGATAATGAGAAGGCAGTACTGGGGCTTCCTGCGCTACAGCTCAGAGCTCTCCGCTGAAGGAGTTGCACTCGCGAAGGAAAAGCCCTCCCACGATTTCGTGATGTACCAGTTCCCCGGCCTGCTCTCGATGCTCTCCAGAACCTCTGGGCAGCGCGCCCTCAGGAAGGAGCTCGGGAAGAAAATCGGAAAGAAAATGCATTCGTCCTCGCACGAAATAATTGCCCGCGACCTACCCTACCTCCGCGCCATTGCCCACAGGCGCGAGAACGCGGTTTCCTTGGCTGCCGCGTGCGACCTCGACGAGAAGGAAATAGCGTTCCTCCTTGAAACCACCCACGACACGAAAAAAGTCCAGTCCATATTGGAAGAGGCAACCGCCTTGCGCGGCCAGATGGCGAGGCCGAAGGTGCTATTCGGCGGAATTCAAAATCGCCCCGCTGCTCCGGAGCCGGAATTCGGAAATGAAAATGAATCAGAATCCACTGGGAGTCTGAAGGCAAAAAATCTGGCAAAAGCCGAAACGGAAGAGGCAAAGGTGCGGCAGACGAAACTGTTCTGACCTGTCAATAGTCACAACTCCATCTCGAGCAGTACAACATCCTGCTCGAGCCCAAAGTTTTTCTTGACCTCTTCGCTAACCTCACCAAGTATTCCGCTCGTATCCCCGGTGATTTCCGCCCTTCTACCTTCTTTCAGCGCGGGGTGGCTTGTTTCGTGAAGCGAGCACTTCTTGCCGAGGTCGCGGCACACCGCCACGAGTGCTGACTTGATGAGCGTGAACCCGCAGCCTTTTCCCGCCAGCGCTATGCAGAGCTTTGTCCTCTCGCGCGTCCGCGTGTCAGTGTTCGCGTCCAGCTCTACCGTTTTCCCAACCTCAAAGATGCGCTGTGGGTATTCCACATGCTTATTCTTGGAGAGGAATTCCAGCAGTTCCGGGTAGATGCTTTTGCGCATTATTCCCCAGTTCGAGGACACGGGGTTCGTGATTTCCACGAATTCCTCCTTTTCAGGGTCGCGCCCCACCATGTTGGCCTGCTTGCCCTTGGATGTGAGCACGAAGGTCAGCACTTCCTGCAATCCTAGGCCCACACACGCGTCGCGGACCTTGTCGATGTACGGTGTCTCCAGCTGCTCCGCGCCCGTCACTACCATTTCCGGCCTCAGCGTCCCTATCATGTTGTATCCATATCCAATCAGTATGTCCTCCACGATGTCAACTGGGTGGAGGATGTCATTCCTGTAATCCGGGTATTCCAGTTCCAGCTTGTCAGCTTTCTTTTTCACCGCGTACCTTGCCTTCCCAAGAAGCGCAACAATTTCTTTCCCCTGCAGCTCCAGCCCGCTGATTTCCCGTGCGTATCCCATATCCAGAGTGATTTTTTTTGTCCTGAAGAACGGCGTTTCCACCGGTGCTTTGGGATATGGCCCGCCCTTTGGAAAGATTATTTTCACCGCCTCGATTTTCCCACCCCTGTCCGCAAGGGCCACACAAATGACTTTGAGGGCTATGTTCACTGTTTCCCAGTTATAGCCGGTGCTTTCAATGAAAATATTCTTGGTGCCGAAGGTGATTTTTCCTGTGGACTCGGAGTTGATTATGGGCGGCATGGACGCGACAACGTTCTTTGAGTCAATTACAATTGGGTATCTGTCCATCCCTTTTAGCAGGTGGGCGAACTCCTTTCCCTTCTGGTGCTGCTGGAGTATCTCTGACGGTCTCATTGGGACTTTCCAGTCCAATGGCACGTACTCTATTTCCTCGTCCTTATATCCGCGGTAGAAAACTGGAGGCGTCATCCTGTCAAAGTCGTACAGGCCTATCCCGGCCTCTTTCCTTTTTCTCCCGAAAGTCATCCCGACTTTTTCCTGCAGCTGGACTATCTGTCTGATAAACTCATCAGTTACCTTCACGCTGCGCACTATCGCGCACGCTATGAAAGGCCTGCTCCCCTCAACGCTCTTCTCGATTGTGCACGACACCCTTGCCTTTGCCACCCTGTAATTCCTTATACCTTTCTCAATGCCCAGCCTCGCCCTCAGTTCGCGCGCGATTCCCTCCACGCTCCACAGGTCCGGCCTGTTGGTTTCCTTTATGTCAACCTTGATGTTGTCCCCTTCAACACTATCAACCTCGCCCTTGGCGAACAAGAGCGCCTCTTCCAGTTCAGGCATAGGAATTTTTTTTCCCACAAGGCCTTCGAGATCCTTCTTGCTGATATCTATTGTTGGCATCAAGCGACACCCCGTTTGGTTGGGTGTATGACCTGCGGTCCTATGTGCTCACTCCGTTCGCAACTCATTCCATCACCAGCGGCATTTTCCTGAGCCAATTGAGGTCATCGGAGAAAAGGTACCTTATGTCTTTTATTCCAAGTTTGAACATCGCGAGCCTGTCAATCCCGATGCCCCACGCAATCGCCTGCCCTTTTATGCCCAGGTTCTCGAGCATTTCTGGCCTAAACATGCCCGCTCCTCCAAGTTCCATCCAGCCGAGCTGCGGGTGCTTTGCCGAGAGCTGCACGCTCGGCTCCGTGAACGGGTAGTAATCCGGCAGGAACCTGACTTTTTCCGCGCCCGCGATTTCCTTTGCGAACTGCTCCAGCGTGCCAAGCAGATGCCTGAAGTTGAGGCCCTCGCCGACAATGAAGCCGTCTGTCTGGTTGAACTCGATGAGGTGCGTCGCATCCAGTACATCTGGCCTGAAGCACCGCGCAATCGCGAAGTATTTCCCCGGCACTTTCACGCCTTTGGTGAGCTGCCTCCCGCTGTGTGCCGTGCCGTGAGCAGTCGGCATTACTTTCGAGGCGATTTCCTCGAGCCATGTGTAACCCCAGCCGCTTGAACCCGAAACCCCGCCTGTCTCGTGTGCGGCCTTGATTGCTGCCACTTTTGCACGGTCACCGAGTTTCCCGTGCGTGGGCCTTTTGAGCTGATAGGTGTCGGTCCACGTCCGCGCTGGATGGTTCTGCGGCTGGAAAAGGACATCAAAGTTGTAGAACTCGTGCACAATGAGCGGGGCCTCCATCTCCTGGAAGCCCAGCTCGGTTAGCTTCCTCCTCACGATGTTCAGGAACTGTATGTAGGGCTGCTTCTTCCCACCAAAAATCTCCGGAACGGGGTCGTTGATGTTGTAGGTGCGCTCTTGCGTGAATTCCTTGGAGTTGCGCGCTTCCTCACCAGCGGCTGTAATTAAAATTCTCCTTTCAGTTTCCTCCTTCTCTTCCGCGATTCCGCGAACGATAAACCGGTTAGCAATCAGGCTCTCTTCTTTTCCAAGGCTCTTTTGCAGAAAAAGTTTCGTTAGTATTTCCTGCTCACCGAGAGTTTTTCTTGGGGGGGAGGTTTCCGTCAAAATGACTTTTGTTTCGCCTCCTTCCTTGGCAATTTGAATGTAATTCTTCTTCTTGTTCGAGCCAAGCGCGGCACTGAACTCTTGTTGGGTTAAATTAGCCTCCCTTGCAATCTCTTCAAATGTCAGGCCGCCATCATGCGCCCAAAGAATATTTATCAGTCTCTGTTCCGGCAGGCCTTTGTCCGCGTATTCTTTCCCCAGTTGCGTAAGGGTAAGTTTTTTCGATTTGCTCTCGTTTACAGACGCGAGCCCCTTCTCCATGAGCCAGTTGGCTGCCCTCCTAACTGCATCCACGTTCAGACCCGAGTTGGACGCGATTTCTGCCTCTGAGAGGGGTATGTTGGTTAGCGCTGAGATGGTTTTGCGCTCTATCTCGCTAAGTTCGCGCACGGTTTTAGCATCCATAATTGCACGAATTATTAGGGTTGTTGAATGGTTATAAACAATTTGGTTGCCTTTGCTTTCAGGTGCCTGAATGATTTACATACTTGACGCTGCAGCGCTGCTGAACAACGAGTCGTTTTCTTTTGACGCTGGCAACACATACTTTACCACCTCAATGGTGCTTGCGGAGTGGAAGGACTTCAGGAGTAGGAGCCTCGCAGGGAATGCCGTGAAGAACAACGCCCTCATGGTTCAGGATCCGTGCCCGCTTTCAATACAAAAGACCAATGAGAAATGTGCCGAATCTGGCACGGTGTTGGACTATACGGACGTTTCCGTAGTTGCACTAGCGATTGAGTTCAGGTCGCGCGGACAAAAGTTCGTAGTCATCACAGACGACTACAGCGTGCAGAATGTCCTTAAAAAGCTGCACATTGGATTCGTGGGCGCAGCCCAGGGCGAGATAAAGAAGTATAGGTCGTTCAAAAAACCTAGCCAGGCTTAAGCCGTGGGCGCTTTTATTTTGTGTGGCAGGTTGGACCGGCCACTCAGTCGAGGTCGAAGTCCAGCTCCTCCTCGGCTCCCCTTGCCTTTATCTCTGAATGCTCCACAAGGAAGCTTTCAATTTTTTTCTCTATCTCATTCCTCTTCAAATATGCGCCCAGCGCGAGCAGCGCCAGAAGCGGAATCAGCACAACGTATGTGCCGGCGAGTCCCTGAAGGAAGTCATTGCTCCTTGGCGCGATTGGCTTCACGACCCTGTATAAGATTTTCATTGAGTTCGTCTGGATGCCCATGAGAGTGAGCTGATTGGCGCTTGCCTCGGAGTTTGGTGGGAGGACGCTCCCAGAATCTATTTCTGACGACGGTGGAAAAAATATCTTGATTATTGTGTTTTCCGGCACGACAATGGTGCCCCCTTCCACGAACCCGGCGAACTGCCTGTCGTCTATAGTGAAGAATGACGCTCTCTGGCTTTCACTGGAGAGCTCCGCAAACCTCTTGTCAAGCGTATACTGGAGTGTCAGGAGGTCAGTCTGGTCATCAAAGGTTATCCTTGAATTTCCGAGCTTGTTGGTCGTACCACGCACGAAATGCGGGTAAAAAAAGTCGAAATCGGCTTCCCAGCCACTGAGGCTGACTGTGTTCTTCTTCGCCTTTTCCTTGAACTCGTCAAACTCAAAGGGGCTGGAGAATGACATGGTATAGTTCTCGGTGAAATTTGCCCAGCCGTTCTGGTCAAGCACAACCTCTATCTCAATGGTCTGTACCTCGACAGCGAAAACAAGCGGCGCCCCAGTGAGGGCTGCAAGCAGGAGCAAGACTTTCTTCATAGTGATTATTCCTGTAAAGGAGTAGTTAAATGTTTTTATGATTGCAAAACCGTTGTGGCAAAACAATGCGCGATTTCCAACGACCCATTTTCACGTTCCATATTTTTCCGCAATAATTTTCTTGCACAGCAACCCTTTAATACCCTCAAGCCATTATTCTTAGTGGCGGTGCGCAGATGAAAGTACAGTTTTTCTGGCATTCATTCTTCAGAATCTCATTTCAAGGGGCAAGTTTCCTCGTTGACCCGTTCATAGAGCTGCCTGAAGGCGAAAACACTTTCAAGCCATGCATGAAATGCCCATCAGATGCCTCTAAAATCAAGGCGGTGGATTTCATCTGTATAAGCAACGAGCAGTTCGACCACTTTGACAGGAAAACCGTTGAGCTGATTTCGAGGCGCAACAGGGCGACCGTGGTTGGGCACGAGTCGGTCCTGAACGAGCTTGATATCCCCCAGAACCTCAAGCACCCTGCTATGATAGGCGACGCATTCAGCCTCTGCGACGTGAAAATAGAAATTAATAACGCCCACTACCCAAACTCTTTCTACCCATTGAGCTACCGCTTCTCGAAGGACGGGGAATCGCTATTCTTCGCCGGCAACACTGACCTCATGGATGCGTTCTCCGAGATAAAGACCGACGTCGCAATATTACCAATAGGCGGGAGCTCCACAATGGACGTGATTGATGCAGTGCGCGCCACAAAGACAATGAAACCCAAGTATGTCATCCCAATGCATTACAACTCCTTCCCGACAATAATGGCAGACCCGGATGACTTCAGGTCGCGTATAGAGAAGAGCATCCTGAAGACAATTCCAGTGGTGCTCAAGCCGGGCCAGGACTTCAGGACAAAATGAGTTTTTAATGCAGTTGTCTAATTATCCGGGGTTCAGTGCGGGAACTCCTCCTCATCCATCTCGTTAGCGGCCTCGACATCGTGCGTGTGCTCGATGTCGATGCACGTCCCTTCGATGACCCTGTACTCAACTTTTTTCTTTGCTGCGATGCACATCCTGATTGGGTCGATGAGCTCGTACTCGCCTCGCACTGAGAGCGGGGTTTTCCTGACATGCTGGAAGAAATCAGGCTCGAAGGCGTAGATGCCCGCATTCACGAGATGGCTTGGCTCCTCGCCGGGTAGAGGCTTCTCCACTATGTCCACGATGTCCTGCCCTTCCACCTTCAGCACGCCGAACCTCCATGGGTCGTGGACCTCGCGCGCCATGAGTACAGCATCAGGCTTCAGTGCGTCCTCGTCCTGCACGAGCAGCCTGTAGTTGAGCGTTTCAGTGAGCACGTCTGAATTGGTCAGGAGAAACCTTCCCTCCACGTGGCTTTCCGTGAGGCTGAGCGCATGCGCGGTTCCCTTCGCCTCTTTCTGCACAAAGTAGTTGAGCCTCAGCCTGCCGAACTCAGGACCAAAATGGTCCTCTATGATTTCCCGCTTGTAACCCACCACCATCAACACCTCGCTTATTCCCGCGCGCTCGAGCTTCTCAAGGATGTGCTCCAGCATCGGCTTGCCCTTCAGGTTGAGCATGCACTTTGGGATTTTCTCGGTGAGAGGCCTAAGCCTCACTCCCCGGCCCGCCGCAATGACCACTGCCTGCATGAAAGACCGAATCAATAACGGGGTTGGAGAATAAATACGTATTCTTTGAAAGCTAAGCCAGCCTTAAAATTTGCGCATCTTGCATTATGGGCTCGCACTGCCAGCCCTGTGGCTATATCTCAATCTCCATCAAGTCCTTCGCAACAACAATGTTCCCGAACGCCTTCCTCGCCTCGTTCTCGAACCTTGATTCCTCCTTGTGCCTCGCGCTGAGGTGGAACAGCACGAGCTTTTTGCACTGCGCCTCTTCCGCAATCTTCCCGGCCTGCAGCGCTGTCGAGTGCATTGTCTCCTGTGCCCTGTCAGCGCGCTCCTCCAGGAACGAGGCCTCGTGCACGAGCACATCCGAATTTTCAATCGCCTTGACGTAGCCTTTCGATGGGAGTGTGTCGAAGACAAAGGAAATTTTCCTGCCTGCCCTCGCCTTACTAGCGTCAAGCACCTGCTCCGGCTTCACGGTCTTCCCGCCAACCTTCACGCTCCTGCCGTGCTGCAGCTCGCTGAACAAATGCCCGACAGGCACGCCGAGGCTTATGGCTTTCGCGCGGTCGAACTCGCCCGGCTTGCCCTCCTCGATGAACGAATAGCCCCAGCACTCAATTTCGTGCTTTAGCGCAAATGCCTCCAACACAAACTTTTCCCCTTTTAGCACCACGCCCTTCCTAACTTCATGGCACCTGACCTCGAATCCAGGCTGTAGCATTGCAAGGCTTAGCGAATCCTGTACCTTCCTCGCGATGCCCTTCGGGCCGTGGATATTGATTGCCCAGTCCCTGCCGTGGATATTCATGGTCGCGAGCAATCCCCCAAGGCCGAGGATGTGGTCTGCGTGGAAATGCGAGATGAAAATGTGGTTGATTTTTAGATAACTAATGCCCGCAGCAACCATCTGCCTCTGCACCCCTTCAGGCGCGTCGAACAGGAACCATTCACCCTCGAAGCGCATCGCGACGCTGCTGAGGTTCCTGTCCTTTGTGGGCACGCTCGCGCTCGTGCCGAGGAAAACCACCTTGATTTTGTCGGTCATGCAACAATTATTTGGTGCACCAGAATTAAATAGGTTGCATGGACTCACTCTTGGCTGTTCTCTTTATGGTTTTGCCAAAGGCCATGAAAGCCATGAAAAGCCGGCCCGGCAAGGGCGATTTGTTCGGGCTCATCAGTCATGCAGCACAGCAGCTTGCCCCAAGGAAAGTTAAGTTTATATGTTCCTTCGCGCTTTCCTCATTCAACATGCTGCATTTCAATAAAATAGTTTTCGGCTTGCTGGTTTTTTCAATACTATTCAGCGCCTGTGCCCAGGACCCAACAGTCAACTTGGATGTTTACGTTTATGATGCGCAGGGGAACCCTGTCGATGGCGCAAGCGTGAGCGCGTATTCGAATTACGATTTGGGGAGCGGGGCAAACGGAAAGTGGGCAAGGCTAAACGGATTGCTCGAGGCCTCGGCACGAACAGACCAAAGCGGGCGTGTGCAACTCCAAATAATTCCGGGGAACTATGTAATCACCGCTTCAAAAGGCGACGATGCTGCCGGAACCGAGAAATTAATCGTTTCGGGGCAAAATTCCTTGAGTTTGCGCCTTGAAAAAATCGTTGAACCGCCAAAACCAATTTGCCAGAACGGAGTTTTGGAGCAAGGAGAGGAATGCGAAAGCAATGTTGCCTGCAGCAGGGGATTTGAATGCGCAAGCGACTGCACATGCGGTGAAATAGGGCCCATATGCGGAAATGATGTGTGCGAAGCTGGGGAAGAACAGACATGCCAGCGCGATTGCGGCCAAACTCTTTCCGTAACTGCGGGTGGGCAGTACTATGCGATTGTCAATTCTGAAATCACGGTGTCGGCAATTGTGGCCGGTGGGCTAGGGCCGTACTCTTACGTGTGGAGAACTGAAGGGGATTTTGCAGACTGCGTAATAAGGGATGCGAACACACAGAACGCAAAGATTACATGCACGGCGGAATCTGATTTCAATGCGGTTGTGAGAGTCAGGGACAGTTTCGCGGCAGAGGCGCAGTCGCGTGCAAGGGTAGTCTTTTCACAGGGCGTTGAAATATGTGATAACGCAATTGATGATGATTTTGACTCTACAGCAGATTGTGAGGATGTAGAGTGTGCAGAAGCCCAAAATTGTGGCGCCAGGCTCTGCGATGGTTACAGGGAAATCAACTGGCCGGCTTCGGCCACCGGGCTTGCCTTGCTCGGGGCGCAGAATCAGGAACTTGCCTCCCTCAACAGACAAGCCTCTGCGCTTACAAGCGAACTGCTGGCACTAAAGCCAATTCCGCTTAAGTACGGTGGCGCCAACCCTAACACAATATACAAAAAGGCGGCCCTAAGGTTTGCTGTCCTGCAAAGGCTGGTTGAAAAAGACCCGAAGGCATTCCTTGCCCACGTCATACCAAATGAGGAGCAGAAGGGTTTTGCGCTCAATACACTCAGGATATTGGAAAAGCAAATTGAGCCGACAGGAGTGGTTGAGGTTTTGGAAGTGCCGCACCTAACAGAAGAGGACAGGCGCACCAAATCCTGGCAGGACTTTAACTATTTCCTCAAAAAGGGGGATATGGCCCTATCAATTAGGTTTGCGGACAAATCAAGCCCGCCGATTGTTTCAGGGGCGAGGGTAAAAGTAAAGGGCGTGCAATTTGCAAACTACCTTGTGGCAGAAAGCGCGCAGGAAGACCTCTCAGTGCTAAGCGAGCCGCAAATCGGGAATTTGGGGGAACAGAAATTAGCAGTGATTGTGACAATGGCGCCGGGCGATACTGTGGTTATCCCGGAATCCCTGAACATGGCCCTGCAGGACGCAAATTCTTCAATTTCCGAATTCAGCTACAATAAAGCATGGATAAGCTGGAGGATTTACGGGCCGTATGAATTGGAGAGACTTGCCCCATACATGGGTTTGATGAGCGTTGCGGATAGCGATGTGAATTTCCTTGACATTGACAGGGTTGTCTGGATTGACTCAAGGCACTCTTGCGGGGCGTGCGCATTAGTGTGGAAAAGCATATATCTAACTCCAGATGGTGATGTGAACCTTAGCTTTTCGTTTTACAACCATTTCCCTTGGCCGGACACGATTGTGCATGAACTCGGGCACAATTTTGGAGTGTTTCACGCAAACTTCATGGACTGCGGGAACAGGGCAATAGATGTTCCGGGAAACTGCGAATCGGTGCAGTACGGTGATTTTTTCGACACAATGGGAAATGCATATTATGGTGGCCATTTCAATTCACCGCACAAAGAAACAATGGGGTGGCTATCTGACAGGATAAGGACAATCACCCAAAATGGGGTTTATGATTTGTCCAACTTTGAAGACGGCAAAACAAGTAATTACCCCCTTGCACTCAGGGTTCCACGCAAGTTCAATGACGACGGAACTGCCTCCGAGTATTTCTACGTTGAATACAGGACGGCAAGAGGAAAGGATACCGAAGTGATGTCTTCGACAATCCCTTACTCAATTCAAAGCCCCAATGGTCCGCAGGTCAGGGTGACAGGCTATGAATATGGTGGTGGGGGCGGAGATACACACAACCTTGATATGACCCCGCCGGATTATCCTGCAAGGGCTGGGCTCGCCCCCGGGGCATCATTTACTGCGTCAGGGGGGCTTGTAATAAGGACAGTTTCTGCAAACCATAGTAGCGCCCAAATAGAGGTAACTCTCTCGGCTGAAAAGTGCGTACGCGAGACTCCAACGCTTTCGATTTCACCGAGTGTTATAAGGGGAAGATGGGTAGAAAATTTCTTTTATAACATTCAAATTGCAAATAATGACGCGGAAACCTGCAGCGACAGGGAAGTGTACTTTACTTTGAACCAATCACAGGGAGGAATACGGACATGGAACGGCTTTTATCAGGTGTACAGCGATGACACCCAAGATGGAATAATCCCATATAAATTAAAAGCAAAGGGAAAAATTTCTGGCACAGTATTGCCATATTATAACCCTGAAGGCGAAAACGACTTCATATTCTCGATTAAGGAAATGGGTGGGGCGGTGCTGGCAAGCGCGCAGGTGAAGGCCATAGTTGCAAGGCAATCCCCCACGCCTTTGTGGTTAAACAAAGATGTCGCAAAAAAATTCGTTTATTTGAAACCCGGAAAGCTGATACTTGACAAGGACGGGAACATCCACCGGGTGGATGCCGGCTTTACAACAGACAACGGGCTGCCGACTGATGGGTCCGCAAAGGCAATTGACATGCTAAAATTCAGTCGGTGGAATAGTACAGTTTTTGTGCTTGACTCAAAAGGAAACATTAGGGAAGCTGGGGAGAAAGTACTTGACAATAAACTGTCAGAAGCCATGGATAACTCGCCAAAGCTTGCCTGCGACATGGTTGTTGACATGGATTTGGGTACAAAGGAAAGTTACATTGCCCTGCTTGACGCGAAAGGCGGGGTATTTGATTTGTTTGGGGTTCACAATAATTTCCCAACCACTTGCACGAGTTCGTCCGGCGCAACCGACGCATATAGGCCAAGTGAGGCGCACGCAGTTGAGGTCACGCCATGGCATGACAACACCGGCTCTAGAACACAGGGTTACTTTATTTTGAGCCGTAACGGGACAATTTATGCGTGCGGAGGGGCGCCTGTAACTTATACGCGTTACAATGAGGCGTTCCCTAGCAACAGGCGCGCTGTCGCATTCGAGTATGTGCCAAATAAGGGCCTGCTTGTTCTAGATTCGTTCGGAAAAATCTACGCCACGGGCACCGCGCAAAAGAACGGCGAGCCGAACCTTGGTAGGGATTATGCAAGGGACCTGGAATTGATTGAAAGTGAAAACGGAGAATTGGCAGGATATGGAGTGCTTACAGGCGATGGGCAGATAAGCGAATTCTTTTTTAGCCAAGCCGCCGGGCAATGAAAAGGGATTTTGCTGGGATTGCGGCGCTCAACTGGCTAGGTATTGTAACTAACGCCCTATGAAATTAACTTGTTTCATCAAAACCGTTTGACTGGCGACTTTTTAATATAGAAATCCACTGGTCTGTGGCCAATGGTTGTTTAGTGTGTGAGCTTGGCTGGCTGCATGGTTTAAGGGGCCACTCCAAGAACAGAACCTTCATTAAAAAAGCGCATTAAAAGCTCTCCGGCAGCACCGGCACCGTTGAAAATGTCTTTATAGGTGATTGAGCATCCACCCATAGGGTGGGGAAAACCAGTTGAGGTGGTTTTCCTATGGAAGAAGGAAGGATTA
>SBBR01000086.1 GCA_005239615.1 archaeon | reverse complement strand
TGTGTAAGCTTTCATGTACGGATAGATGGCTGTCCAAAAAGGCAATAATTAGGTGAAAATATGGTATACAAATATAAGGGGTTTTCATAGATGGCTTTCGAGGTGCTGCTTCCGGATGAGAACCCTTCCAGCGCCTCCACCAAGGACCTCGTTTTCTCGGTGCTCGCGGAGGGCAAGCATAGGACGCTCACACAGATTCATCGCGAGCTGAAAAGTCGGTTCGGCGTCTCTGTCTCGTTCCAGGCAGTGATAAAGGCGGTGAGGTCGCTTTCCTCTTCCGGCGTGCTTGAGAGGAGCGCGATGCTCTATTCCCTAAGGAAGGAGTGGATTTTCGAAGCCAAGAGGTTCTTCGACAAGGTGTACATGGAGCATTTCAAGGTGAAGCGACCCATGAAGGCGACAAAGGTGGTGGGCGGGGTGAGGGTATTCACAGTCAACAACCTCCTCGAGCTGGATACTATGTGGAACGACCTCCTCGTAGACTGGGCCTCGCACGAGAGGAAGGACAAAAGGAATGTCTGGAGGGGCATGCACTGTTGGTGGCTCCTGCCGAGGCTGCAGGAGGAGGACCTCCTTCACGACTTCCTGCTGAAATACAAAGTCGAGACCTACAACGTCATCACCGGCTCTACCAAATTTGACAGGTGGGCGCTGAAGTATTACTCGGAAAAGGGCATCCGCATCAGGATTGACCCGAAGGCCGGGCCGGTATCGTGGCTGAACGTGACGTCTTTCGGCGACAATTACATGAAGTTCGAGATTCCAGCTGAGGTTGGTGGGCAGCTCGACGCCATTTACAGGAGGGCGAGGAGCATGGAGGACATCGACCTGAAAAAGGTCATGGATATATTCAAGCGCAACTGCGAAATGCAGGTGGTTGTGATAAATGACAGCATGCTCGCGGAAAAGCTGAAGGAAGAAATAATTGCGAGGTTCGGACAGTGATTCCCCCGCATTGTTCTTTCCAAAACCTATTTTAACTTCAGGATAGTTACATCCGTAATGCTCCCTACCCACGTGAACTTGATTAAGCTCCGTGCCGAAAGCGCTCCCACCATAGAGCGCCTCAAGAGAGCCGGGGTGGATGAGCGCAAATTTTTTACCCGTCATGCTTTCATGGGTCCAATACACTCTGCCTTTTGGGGAAGTCTTTTGTTCTATGGAAAGCCTTTCCTCGACTCGTTCCCCGAACGGAAGTTTGGGGGGTTTTCAATCAGGCTGGGGCCGACACAATATGAGTCACCGGTCGCGGTCTCGCTTTTCTCGCCAAAAGGCAGGAGGCTTTTCTCCGCCAAACTTGGTTTTGATGAAGGGGCGGTTATTGTAGAGGCCCTCCAGGGTGCGCCTGTCCCTGACTGGCGGTCGCCAGAGGCCGAGTCGGTCGCAAGGTGGGTCAAAGGGAAGTACGGTGCGGCGAGGCAGTTCGATGTCCCTGTGAACAAGTGGCTTGTGGAGTTCGAGCGGCTCACTTCGGTCCCAGCGCCCAACTATCTTATCAAGGAAATTGAAAAAATTGCCGCGGCCAACGATTACAAGGAAGTGCACATCCGCCGGCCGGAGAAGCTTTGGTGGTATATGTTCTATGAGGGCAAAGGCGGTCATGAGGAATTCCTTGACCGGCTACGGAAGCTCTACTATGGAGTGGGAAAAGCCGAGGGCTACAGGAAGTCCGGGGATTTCCTGGTGAAGAAGCTGTTGCGGTGAGCCTTACAATCTTTACGGTGAAAATGCCACGTACCAGTGAACAAACTCTTTTAATCTCTCCTTATTTTTACTATTAAAGTGTTTTATTTTGCCGGTTGAAAAAGAACAGACGCAGGGTCTCACCGTAAAGAAGGCAGAGAACTTCAGCGAGTGGTACAACCAGGTTGTGCTCAAGGCCCAGCTCGCGGATTACGCGCCTATAAGGGGCTTCATGGTGGTCAGGCCCAACGGCTATGCGCTGTGGGAAAAGATACAGGCGCATTTTGATGCGACCATCAAAAAACTCAAGGTCAGGAACGCGTACTTCCCGCTTCTCATCCCCAAGAGCTTCTTCGAGAAGGAGGCTGAGCATGCGGCAGGCTTCGAGCCTGAGCTGGCGTGGATAGAGTCGAGGCAGGATTCTGCAGTGGGCGAGGCCGAAGAGAAGGTCGCGATTAGGCCGACCTCTGAAACGATAATGTACGATTCCTATGCGAAGTGGGTGCGTTCATGGAGGGATTTGCCCCTGCGCATCAACCAGTGGTGCAACGTGCTTCGCTGGGAAGTGAAACAGACAAAGCTCTTCCTGCGCACGCGCGAGTTTTTGTGGCAGGAGGGCCACTGCGTTTACTCTACAAAGGAGGAGTGCGATAAGGAAGTGCGCATGTTCCTGGACGAGTACAAAAAAATGTCTGAGGGGCTGCTCGCCATTCCGGTTATTGCGGGCCGGAAGACAGATGCTGAGAAGTTCGCCGGCGCACTTTACACTACCACAATCGAGGCTTTCATGCCTGATGGCAGGGCGCTTCAGATGGGAACATCGCACAACCTCGGCCAGGGTTTTGCAAAGGCCTTCGGCCTGAAATATCTGGATGAGAAGGGAAAGGAACAGCTCCCTTGGCAGAGCAGCTGGGGCTTTTCCACTCGGCTCATCGGCGCGATTGTTATGGTTCATGGAGACGACAAGGGCCTTGTGCTGCCACCGCGTGTCGCTGCGCACAAGGTAGTCGTCGTGCCGATTGTTTTCGAGAAGACCAAAGATAAAGTGCTGAAAAAGGCAAACGAAGTCGCGAAGGCGCTTGGTGGGGGAGTTGGTGATTTCGGGGTTTTCGTGGACGACCGTGACAACTACAGCGCTGGATGGAAGTTCAACGAGTGGGAGCTGAAAGGGGTTCCTCTGCGCATCGAAATAGGCCCCAAAGACATCGAGAAGAAGCAGGTCGTAGTGGTGCGCCGCGACACTGGCAAGAAGGAGTTTGTCGCTGAGAAGGGCCTCGCAAAGAGGCTTGGCGAAATACTTGAGGAGATGCACGCGGACATGTTCGCGAAGGCAAAGAAGTTCCTCGACTCGAACATAGTCGAGGCCAAATCATACGACGAATTCAAAAAGGCAATCGAGGGCGGGAAAATGGCCCTGTGCCACTT
>SBBR01000030.1 GCA_005239615.1 archaeon | reverse complement strand
GTCGCGGAGGCAAAGGAGAGGGCTGAAAGACAAGCTGCGGCAGAGAGGGCTGAGAGGCTCAGCGCCATTCAGCTCAAGGCCAAGAAGCTCACGAGCGAGGCGCAGAACAAGGTGCTCCAGCAGGGTCTGGGGAAAATTTGGAATGAGTTCAGCGCGCTGCCTGAAGACAAGGCTACCTACGAGAAGCTCGTGAAGAGGCTCATCTCGCACGCAGAAAATGATATAGGGAAAGGCGCTGTTGTCAAGGTCAACAGGCGCGACCAGGCTCTCGCGAAGAGGCTCTCGAAAAATGTTTCCGCAGAAGATGCGGAGATTGCCGGCGGCGCGATAGTGACGAGCTCTGACGGGAGCATAAGCATCGACAATTCGCTCGAGTCAATCTTTGCGCAGAAGGAAGACGAGCTAAGAAAGTTCATTTACCTCGAAATTTTCGGAGGCAGGAAAAAATGACTTTTGCGATGTCCACTGGCCTCCCGTCGCTCGGCTCAAGCCTGATGGCTAGGGTACTCAAGTTCGGGTATGCAAACAGCCGCGTCAAGGCGATGAAGGCATCGCTGCTCGGAGAGAAGGAAATGAAAGCGCTCATGGACGCGAAAAGCGTGGACGAAGTGTTCTCCATCATCGAGAAGACGCAGTACAGGCCTGACCTTGTGGGCGCGGCGCTCAGGGAAAAGACAGTTGCGGACCAGATAGAGCTCGCTCTCAGCAGGAACTTCTCAGGGGTAATGAGGAAGATACTCAGGATAACCCCAAAGGAAGTGAGGCCTGTTCTCCTTGCGATGTTCGAGAAGTACGAAATTAACAACGTCAAGATAATCCTGCTCGCGAAGCACCTCGGCCAAGCGAAGGAGCAGTACAGCCAGTACATAACGGATGTCGGCGTGCTCTCCAAGGGCAGGCTGAACAAGGTGATTGATGCAAAGGGCATGAAAGAAGCAGTAATCGAGCTCGGCGGCACTGATTATGGGAGGGTGCTCGGCAAGGCGATGAAGGAATACGATAAGGACAAGGATGCTGTGCACCTCCTCACCGCCCTCGACGACTGCTATTACTCCAAACTCGTGACGATGAATGCGGGGGCATACGGCAGCGAGAGGGTAATCACGAAAATGGCAAGGGCGCAGGCAGACGCAAAGAACATTTCGGGAGTGCTGCGCGCGAAGAAGGAAGGCCTCTCAGAGGGAAAAGCCATGAAGGCGGTCCTCGGCCACGGCACTGTTTCAATAGACAAGCTCAGGCAGGCAGCCGCGGCCAAAAACGTGGAGGAGGCAGCCAAGCATTTCGAGAGGAACTTCTCACTCGGAAAGGCGATCGAGTCCTACAAGAAGAGCGGGAGTATAATCCCGCTCGAGACCGCGGTGGAGAAGGCGGTTGCCAAAAAGGGCCTGAAGCTGCTGCGCAACAGCGTGCTCTCTGTCGGCGCCATCGCAGGCTTCCTCTCCCTGAAGGAAGAGGAGGTCTCCAACATAAGGAAAATAGTGAGGGCAAAGGAATTCGGCATCCCCGCGGCAGAGCTTCAGGAAATGATAGTCCAGGTTTGGTGACCGAAGGCGTTGCGGAAACGTAGGGCAAAACATGGCCAAGTGATGGCATAGAAAAGGCAAGATTGGGCTGGTGAAGGGAGAAGGGTGTAAGAATGGATTCTGGTTTCGGGAAGATAATAGTGGTTGCCGATGGGCCGACATGCACCGGCTTCAGGCTCGCAGGGGTGCAGGAAGTTTATCCTGCCGAGGGAAAGGATGCAGAGAGGAAAATCGATGAGCTCATGGGCGTGGAGGATGCTGGGGTGATTATCACGAGCGAGAAGATAATGGACGCACTTGACTGGCGCCTGAAAAAAAAGCTTGACCACGCAGCAAAGCCGGTAATAATCGTCGTGCCCGACAAGAACGGCCCGATGGAGCAGAAGGACTCGCTCGCGAGCCAGGTCAAGAAGGCGCTCGGATTTGAGCTCATGAAATGAATGGACGTGTGGACATTTTTGGGTGGAGGCGGCTGAAAGGCAAAGGCACCGGAGGGCTTAGAAGCCATAAATTATTCTGGATTGAGGAAACTTCGGTTGGAGGGAAAAAAATGGGAAGTGCAGGCGAGTTGAGGAAAATTTCCGGGCCGGTTGTCATCGCCGAGAAGATGCTGGGCGCGAAGATGTACGACGTCGTGAAAGTGGGCGGGCAGCAGCTGATTGGAGAGATAATCAAGCTGGACGGGGAGCTTGCGACAATCCAGGTTTATGAAGACACCTCGGGCCTGCGGCCTGGCGAGAAGGTCATCAACACCGAACTTCCTCTCTCGGTTGAGCTGGGCCCTGGCCTACTGGAATCTATTTACGACGGCATACAAAGGCCTCTTGGCGAAATCCTCAAGAAAACAGGAAGCTTCATCGGCCGCGGAGTCACGGCGAACGCACTTGACAGGAAAAAGAAATGGGCATTCACACCCGCCGCCAAGAGGGGCGACCACGTAAAGGGCGGCGACATCATCGGCGAGGTCCAGGAAACGGAAATCATACTGCATAGGATAATGGTGCCCCACGGCGTCAAGGGCGAGATTATGGAGATAAAGAAGGGCAGCTTCACGGTGGAGGATGTTGTAGCGGTTGTAAAAGATGGCAGCCAGAAGCACGAGATAACGCTCATGCAGAAGTGGGAAGTCAGGAAACCGAGGCCATATGCAGAGAAGATGGCTCCCGCCACGCCGCTTGTCACCGGCCAGCGCATTTTGGACACGTTCTTCCCAATTGCAAAGGGCGGGGTCGCGGCAATACCGGGGCCGTTCGGGAGCGGCAAAACTGTGGCCCAGCAAGCCCTTGCAAAATACAGCGACGCGCAGGTCATTGTGTACATCGGCTGCGGCGAGCGCGGGAATGAGATGACTGAAGTGCTGACGGAGTTTCCCGAACTCATAGACCCGAAGACGAAAAAGCCGCTCATGCAGCGCACCGTGCTGATTGCGAACACTTCAAACATGCCTGTTGCGGCACGCGAAGCATCAGTGTACACTGGCATCACAATTGCAGAATACTACCGTGACATGGGTTATGATGTCGCGCTCATGGCTGACTCCACCTCAAGGTGGGCCGAAGCAATGAGGGAGATTTCCGGCAGGATTGAAGAGATGCCAGGCGAGGAAGGCTATCCAGCTTACCTAGCGCGCAGGCTCGCCGAGTTCTACGAGCGCGCTGGAAGGATTGCATGCATTGGCAAGAAGGAGCGCGTGGGTTCTGTTTCCGTCATTGGCGCTGTTTCTCCTCCCGGAGGAGACATCTCAGAGCCTGTGTCGCAGAACACCCTACGCGTGACAAAAGTCTTCTGGGCTCTCGACGCAAAGCTCGCGCAGAGAAGACACTTCCCGGCAATCAACTGGCTCAAGAGCTACTCGCTCTACACTGACACCCTTGATGCCACCTACGTGAAAAGCGTGTCCAAGGAATGGAGCACGAACAGGCAGAGGGCCATGGCGTTGCTGCAGAAGGAGGCCGAGTTGCAGGAAATTGTCCAGCTGGTCGGGCCCGACGCCCTTCCTGAAAAGGAGCAAGCTGTGCTAGATGCCACGAGGATGATAAGGGAGGACTTCCTCCAGCAGTCAGCCTATTCCGAGGTGGATGCGTATACCTCCCTCGACAAGCAGGTAGCCATGCTCAAGGTAATACTCCACTTCCATGACCGTGCCCTTGGCGCAATAGAGCAAGGCGTGCAGCTCAAGGTCATCACCTCCTTGAAGGCAAGGCAGGACATCGCGAGGATGAAGGAAACCCCGGAAAAGGACTTCACGAGAAGGGGAGGGGAGATAATGGGCATGGTGGATTCGCAGTTCAATAAAATTGTAGGCGAGGCAAGGAAGTGAGGCCAGGATTGAAGGGGAAGGTGAAAATGATGGCGGCGATGATGAAGGAATACCAGACAGTCACGAACATTGAAGGCCCGCTTGTTTTTGTGGGCAGAGTCGAGAATGTCGGCTACAACGAGATTGTGGAAGTGAAGCTACCCAGCGGCGAGAAGAGGAAGGGCCAGGTGCTCGAGACCTCGAAAGGCCTTGCAGTGGTGCAGGTCTTCGGGCCAACTACAGGCCTTGACATTGAGAAGACGAAGGTGAAGTTCCTCGGCGACACAATGAAGCTTGGGGTTTCCGAGGACATGCTCGGAAGGGTATTCTCAGGGTTGGGAGAACCCATTGATAAGGGCGCGCCCATTGTGCCTGAGAAGAGACTCGACATCATCGGCGCAGCGATTAACCCCGTGGCGAGGAGCAAGCCGGTAGACTTCATACAAACAGGCATTTCCACAATCGACGGCCTCAATACTCTTGTGCGGGGCCAGAAGCTCCCGATTTTCTCGGCTGCAGGCCTTCCGCACAATGAAGTGGCTGTGCAGATTGCGAGGCAAGCAAAGGTGCGCGCGAAAGGCGAGAACTTCGCAGTTGTCTTCGCGGCAGTCGGCATTACGCACGAGGAAGCGAACTTCTTTATGAAAGACTTCGAGCGCACAGGTGCCTTGGAGAGGAGCGTGCTCTTCCTCAATCTTGCGGATGACCCTAGCGTGGAAAGGCTCATAACCCCGCGCATGGCCCTCACAACTGCTGAATACCTCGCTTTCGAGAAGAACATGCACGTGCTCGTGATAATCACCGACATGACCAACTACTGCGAGGCACTGCGCGAAATCGCTGGGGCGCGCAAGGAAGTGCCTGGAAGGAGAGGATACCCGGGTTACATGTACACCGACCTCTCGACCATTTACGAGAGGGCCGGGGTCATAAAGGGCAAGAAAGGCTCCGTGACACAATTCCCGATACTTTCAATGCCTTCCGACGACATCACCCACCCGATACCGGACCTCACAGGATATATCACCGAAGGGCAGATTGTCGTGAGCAGGGAGCTGCACCGCAAGGGAATCTATCCTCCAATTGACGTCCTGCCCTGCCTTTCGAGGCTCATGAACCTCGGGATTGGCAAGGAGAAGACCCGCGAGGACCACAGGGGCGTTGCAGACCAGCTCTACGCCGCATACGCGACAGGGAGGGACCTTAGGAGCCTCAGCGCAATAGTGGGTGAGGAGGCTCTCGGCGAGACCGACCGCAAATACCTGAAGTTCGCGGACGAGTTCGAGAAGCGCTTCATAAGGCAGGGAAAGGGGGAGGATAGGAGCATCGAGAAAACGCTTGACCTCGGCTGGGAGATGTTCTCGATGCTCCCAGAAGCAGAGCTCAAGAGGGTGAAGAAGGAACACATCGAGAAGTACGGCGGGAAGTTCAGGAAAGAGTAATCGCAAACAACAAAAACACCCTGGCGCCACTGGTCGTTCCGAGAAAATACCGAGGGCGGACAACTTGGTATTTGGTGAATTTAAATAGTGGGAGTGAAAGAATGGCCGAAGATGTGAAGACAACGCGGCTGGAACTGATTGAGACGCGCAACAGGATAAGGCTCGCAGAGAACGGCCACAAGCTACTCAAGCAGAAGAGGGATGTGCTCGTACTGGAGTTTTTCAAGATACTGAAGCAGGCTAAGGACCAGCGCAACGAGCTCAACTCGCGGATGGGCAGCGCATTCAGGGCACTGGGAATGGCACAGGCACACCACGGCGTACTGGAAGTGGAAGCGATTGCGATGTCTGTGAAGAGGGCTCCGCGCATCGATGTGAAATCCAAGAATGTTATGGGCGTGCACATCCCGCACCTCAAAGGTGAGTATGTCTCAAAAACGCTGGAGCAACGCGGCTACAGTATATCAGGAAGCTCCGCAAAAATCGATGAGGCTGCTGAAGGATTTGAGAAGAGCCTCGAAATTGTCCTCAAGCTCGCCGAGACCGAGAACGCACTCAGGAAGCTCCTGAAGGAAATCGAAAAAACCAAGAGGCGCGTGAACGCCCTCGACTATGTCCTCATACCCGACCTAAAAGGCAGGGCAAAGTACATCATGATGCGCCTCGAGGAAATGGAGCGCGAATCGTTCATCTCGCTAAAGACCATCAAGGCGAGGCTGGAGAAGCAGGAAGACGGGGCAGCCGGCTGATTCTTTAAAGTTTTGAATCAGCAGGTTTTACATGGCCCCGCCTTGGGAGTTTTATCCTCATCTGTGTCCGAGCGGTTCGCTTGTGTGGTTTCTACCGGTTAGCACGCATACAATCTTCTTTCCCTTTTCCTGTAGGGGCAGTTTTTCGAGCGCTGCAAAAACGCTAAGGCTGCTCGGCTCAATCGCCTGCTCAAAGTAAGGCTGGTACTCGAAGATGGCATCCTGCATTTGTCTATCTGATATTTCGGCAAACATGTGCCCTTTGGAGATGAAATGCATTATTATTGGCATAAGCGGGGTGAAATGCACAGCTATCTTGTTTGCGGCCCTCTCTTCAAAAGTGCCTTCAAGAGCCACCTCATCAATTCCATGCCTGAGTGCAAGGCCCACAGGATTCTTGTCACAAACCGAGACCCCAATGACTTTTGCGCGCATGCCGGTTTCTTCAATTCCCTGGCAAATGCCACAGAAGAGCTCTCCCGAACCCAGAGGCACGACAATTAGTTCAGGGTTTAGCTCAGATAGTTCGGCTGCAATCTTTGTGTAGGCACGGGTGGAGCACGGATTGTTTGCAGTCCCATCCAGTGAGTCCGGAAAATTCTCAACAACCCTTTCAGCAGTCCATACCTGTGAAGGGTCGAAGAGGGTTTCAACTTTTGTAAGGGTGGCCCTTTTCTCGAGTTTCTCAAGGATTTTCTTTGGTATGTCTTTTGGAGCGAGGGCAACGCACCCGATGCCGACTTTCCCGGCAAATTCGGCAAGGGAATTGCCGAGATTTCCTCCCGTGACACAGAATATTTTTGAAAAACCGTGATGCTGTGCGAGCCTTACAAGAACATCGGACCGCCTGTCCTTCATAGTGCCAAACCTGTTGAATGTCTCGTCCTTTATGTAAAGTTCAGGAATGCCAAGCGCCCTGTTAAGCCCTGGTATTTTGTAGCAAGGGGTCTTGCGATGCTCGGATTCATCTTTTTCCAACAGCATACCTTCCGGGTCGCGTAAAAGCAGGTTTGTAAAGCCCAGCGAATTGCAATCCGTACAAGTAAAAAGTCCGAGGCTGTATTGGTATTCCCTGCCGCATTTGGCACACTCAAGTTTTAGCCCTTTCATACATTATAACCGCTATTGGAATTATTCTGGCTTGATACAGCGCACACTGTGCCTATCACTATTAGTTCCGGGCAAGGCAATTATTGCATGGAGGACAAAGTACATGATTGCCAGGCGATGGGGGCAATGACTCAAATCGCCCGGTTCAGAAAAATGCTTGCGGTGGGCAAAAAACCAGTGGTGGTTTTCGTGCATCCGCCAAAATGCATTGCGAATGAGACAAATGTATCAGAAATGGCAATCTTCGGCCCGAAAGGGAAACTTCGTCCACTTGTGCGTGTTTGCGAAGAGCAATTCGGGCAGGATAACAACTATGCACCGGACGGAGGTTTCACCCCGCTCGCGCTCTCGTTGCTCGCAACGGTTCTCAAAAAGAAGGGGTTTGAATCAACAATCCTCGAGCTTTCCCATTCAACAAACCCGGAAAAGGCACTTCTTGCTCTGAGGCGCGCTCTTCAAGAGGCTGGCAGGGCAATCATCTGGGGCTTTACCGCGACTTCGCCTAGCAATTACTCCGCGATGCGCCTTGCATCGCTAGTAAAGGAATGTGGCTCTCTGGTTTTTTTTGGCGGGAGCCATGCCACGGTTTCGCATGAGTTCGCGATTAAAAACTGCTCGCAGCTCGATTTCGTTTTTGTCGGGGAGGCCGAGCAGTCCTTGCCAATGCTTCTTGAGTTCGTGGTGGATGGCAATGGCTCTCTTGACAAAATCCAGGGCCTCACTTACCGCCTCGATGGTGCTAATGGGTCACAGGGTGTCGGCGCAGGGGTCCGCCTCGGGCAGAATGTGCGGCAGACCGGTGCCTCGCTTTCATTCCCGGATTTTGAGTTCCTGAGCCATGACGTGTTCCCCGACATTTGGGGGGATGAGCGTGCTTTTCGCATACAAAGCGCGAGAGGATGCAAGTACCGCTGCTCGTTCTGCGCGCAGGCAATAGCGCTCCAGGTCTCGGAGTTGGAAAGGCTAGCAGAGTACATTATATACCTCTCAGAAAAATCCGGCTCCAGCAAAATAAACGTTTTTTTCGAGGACGCCACCTTCACTTCAGACAAGGCAAGAACGCTCAAATTCTGCGAAAAAATCTCGCAACTGCGCAAAGCACATGGGCTGTGTGTGAGCTGGGGATGCCAGACACGCGCGGACTGTCTCGATGCGGAAATAATATCTGCGATAGCAGACGCGGGTTGCCGGTATGTTTACATCGGCGTGGAATCCCTCAATGAGCAAAGCCTCAAGCTCGTGCGCAAAAGCGTCAATTATCTGGGTTTTGCCTCGCCGGTTGTGTGCATCGAGGATACGCTGCGCAGGCTGCGGGCGGCAAAAATAATGGTTGGCTGTTCGATATTAGTCGGCCTTCCCACCGACAATGTTGAGAGTTTTGGCTTCACCCTATCAAAACTTGCAGGACTTGGCGTGCAGATGGTTTTCATGGAATCAGTAAAGCTATTCCCGATGACAAGGCTCACGCAGTCGGTTTTGGTTGGCTCAAACATGGCCGCCGATGAAATCACCTCAAAATATTATGGGCTGATAGAAAACGGGACCTCCAATCCTGAGGACAGGAACTGCTACCTGCTGTCCACTCCCTCAAAGCTCGAGGGGTTTTATGCCAAGGCGAGGGAGATTCTCGGCCGGGATTTTCGCATGGATTCGGATGGGCTCTATGTCAGGAGAAATCGGCCTCCGAAAGAGGAATTTTTCATGGCAGGAAGTGAGCTGCTGAGGGCGCAAGGCATTGATGAGAGTGCCCCGCAAGCGAGGCTCTTTTTCAGCTACCGCCTCGCGCCAGCTAGAAAAGCCTGAGTATGTCGGAGATGACCGGCGAGAGCTTGCTCTGTGCCCTTCTGAGATGATCTGCAACGGTTCTCGCATCGAGCCCCATTTCCCGCGATAGCTCCTCGATGCTGACCTTCTTTGGTATTTCGAAATATCCCCTTTGGCACGCGAGCGAGAAGACCTCCCTCTGCCTTTGTGAGAGCAGTCTTGAGGCGGTCTGGAACTTGAAAAACCCGGATGTCTGATATGTTTCGAGCGAGAGCTCTTCTACTGGGATTAACCTTTTCGAGAGGAGCTTGACATCGTAGTCCTCGACAAGCTCGGAGAACATCGCCTTCACGTTTTTTTCGTCCCTGAAGAGCAGGCTGAGCGTGTCTGTTCCATTATGCGTGTATGACGGTTCGGTCATGACAGCGCCGAAGTTGGTCGCGGCAGTCACGAAGAGAGAGTTTTTCGGCTGCTCGACAACAACTATTGCCGTGCCCTCGCTTTTCTTGAGCACCTTTACAATCGTTGTCATCGGGTGCTTTTTGATGAATTCAATAACCCTCGGTATGTCCGGGGTGCGAACGATAAAAATGTGCGAAATGCTGTTCGGGCGCTCGGCATGTGTAGGTATTCCTGTAAGGCTAGAATCCTTGAATTTTTCGCTCAGCTCGATGCACCAGCACTGGTGTGCTGCTTGCACTTCTACTAGAACCACTTCCTGCATGTAATATTATTGTTTTAGGGCATATATAAGCATAATCATTGATTAACGTTGCTTAATTATTAAATTACTTTGTCTGCTTTGAGGCCCTATAAAGCCGGTTTTATGGTCTGAAAACGGCAATTTTAATTCACCCCTTCTCCGAAACGCTCCAGAGCAACTCAAAGTATTTCCTGTAAGCGTCGGCGATGTCACAGTTCACCATCATAAAGCACAACGGGACATTGCCTTTCCAGAGCACGTTCACGACCCTGTCGCCGTAGATGTTTATCACCGCAGGGTTTGAGATGTGCGGAGGCAGGAACCTCCTTTTGTCCCAGTATTCAGTCCTGACATCGCCCTTCACGTTGGACTTGTACAGAATCCTGGTGGTTATGCCAAGCCTTCTCCTCTCCCTGTCCATTTTTCGTAAAACTGCGGCATCACCTTCGGTTCGCGCGCGATTGCACCCAGCAAGAGCAGTTCGTTGCCTGAATGCCTAGCCGCGTGCTTTAGCACATCGCGTCTCATCGCCTTGAAGCCCTCCACCCCCTGTAGGATGTAGGCCTCGGCTGTGGGCTTTGTCTCCCTGAACCTGTTCAGCTCTGGAATGTGCTTTTTCACTTTCCTTATCCTCTTCTCCAGCGCGAGCTTCTCGTCCTCAAGCACGTCAAGGACCCTCTCAGAGGAAGTGGTCTCGAAGAATGTGGTTTTCCCGCTCTTCACCGACCCCACCAATCCCTTTTCCATGAGCCTGCTCAGGCCTTCGTAAACGCGCGAGCGATGCAGGCCGGTCTCGAAGGTTATCTTGCCTGAGGGAGCGGAGCCAAGGCTTAGCAGCGCGGAATAAATCCTTATCTCGTTCTGGGTGAGGCCCAGCTCGCGCAGGAAGGAGAGTTCCATAACCGATATTTCGCTGCGGCAGCAATTAAAATCCTGCTGATTGTCCTCCTCAGGCAG
>SBBR01000028.1 GCA_005239615.1 archaeon | reverse complement strand
TTCCCCGACGAATCTGAGCATATACCTGCATTTTTTATCATGTCGGTTGGGGGTGGATTTGCATGGGTGCTGTATGTGGGCGGATTTTTTGTCGAGAAGCTTGCGAATGTCCACTGGGGCACCTTCAGCTACCTTGGCCTTAGCACTTTCGGCAACCTTATTTTTCCGCATTTCATCTTCAACTACCTGCTTTTCATTGCGGCTTTCCTGAATTATTTGAAATTTGAGAAAACCCGTGATGCAAAACTCCTTTGGCTAAATTTTGCACTACTTTTGCTGATTTATTTCGTGGATCCGAGCTCAGGGCTGATATTTTACCCGATTGTAGGGATTGCACTTGGAAGCAGAGTTATTTTCTCTTTTATTAACAAGGAGAAGGATGGCCTTGGCCTAGCGCTTAAGTCGTTAATGCCGCTTGTAGCCGTCGGCGTTATTACGGTCACACATTTTTTCATATCGCTCTCCGACCCAGCTTATGCTGGGGTAATCAATTCATTTTTCGAGTTCAAAAGGTACACGCCCCTTTTCTGGTACCCAGTAGTATTCGGGTTACTGCTGATTTTTGCGCTATTCGGGCTGAAAGGAATCAGGTTCGGAAGCGAGCTGCAAAAATACTTCCTCGGCTCATGGCTTGTGGTGGCATTTGCAATAGCCGCAAACCCCGTGAAGGGAATAAAATACATCTACTATCTGCACATACCGCTAGGCATACTTGCTTCCGCCGGTCTTTTTTACCTTATCAGGGAGGTGAAGATTTTCGGGCTGCTGCGGGACAGGCGCATTATGGCGGCGTTCATAGCCTTCATGAGTCTTAACTCGGTTTTTGTGCTGGCGGAACGCAGCATTGAGATGACGCCTCAGAATTACCCTTCACTTTTCATATACAAGTCCGAGGCAGAGGCGATAGAGTTCCTGAAAGGGTTAGATAGGGGCAATATCCTTTCGAGTTATTATTTTGCAAACAACCTACTATGGACAACTCCTCATAAGAACTATTATGCGCACTGGAGCCTTTCGAGGGTAAAAGAAAGCGGGGGGGAACTCAAGAGGAATGTGATGAAATTCTATGGCGATAGCACAACTCCAGAAGAAAAAATTGTGTTTTTGGAAAAGCACCAAATTGATTATATTGCCTATGGCCCAAGGGAAAAGGAGTTTGGGAGCGTAGATGGCAGAATTGGTTTAAAAATAATTTATGATGATAATGGTTTCAAGATTTACAAAAGGGGATGATGGGTTATGGAGCAGGAAAATCCTACAAAATACAACATTGCAACGCGCGTAATCACGGAACTCGTTTTCGAGTTCGTGCCGAAAAGGGATTTTGAAGGCAAAAAAGTACTTGACCTTGGATGCGGGCTGGGCTTTTATGCAGAGCTTTTGGGGCCAAACGTCGATTATACGGGTGTTGACATCGATGAAAAATCCGTGGCATTCGCATCAAAGCTGTACCCACACGCCAAGTTTTTCCTCTCTGACATAAAGAAATTTGAGACAAAGGAGAAATTCGACTACATTATAATGTCCCATGTGATAGAGCATTTTGATGGCGAGGCAAGCGTGCTTGCCAGGTATGCCCCAAAGCTGAAAAAAGGCGGGAAAATCTTCATTGCAACCGGCTCAGATGAAAGCATTCTCAAGCCTACAATGACTTGCCATAGGAGCGGCCCTGAATTCCACAACAAGCAATATTATACCACACCTGAGTTGGTCGGCATCGTGGAGAGCGCTGGTCTAAAAGTCGAGAGCATCAGGTTTGCATTGCTTTTTGTGCCAAAAATAATGCTCGAAATAATAAAAATGTATTATGAGGGCAAGTACAAGGATTATTATTCCCAGGCAGACCTTCTGCAGACCACAAAGGGCAACGCGTTGTTTTCCTTATATAGAAGCATTTTCCCATTGACACTTCTCCTCATCAAAATGGATTTGGTATTAACCAGGTTTTTCAAAGGCTCGGAAATAGTCATTGTGGCAGGCAGGGCATAGTGAAAAATATGGGCAACAGAAAACTCCTATTCTGGGTTTCTGGAATGATGGTGGGCGCACCAAAACATGGCCAACCAGAAATGAAAATCGGGCCAGGAACAATGACTGCAGATTATCATGATGACAGGCTTCGGAGGGTGGACCTGAAATACAGGTTACAGAGAAGAACAGAAGAAGTGGAAAAAACCATCGAAAAGAATTGCAGTTCACCCGGTTCCATGGCTATCCTTGATATAGGCACGGCTGATGGGGTAATGCTCAGCGCACTCAACCGCCATTTTGGCTTCAAGAGGGCCGTTGGCATAGATACTAACCCAGAATTGCTCAAGACAAATAATGATAAGAGTTTAATCTTGGAAGAGGGGAAAGCTGAGCATTTGCGTTTCGCGGATAATAGTTTTGATATTGTTGTCGGGACTGCGGTGATAGAACATGTTGACGACCCGAAGAAAATGCTGAGTGAGTGTTGGAGAGTATTGAAGGTGGGCGGCATTATTGTTTTGACAACCCCGAATCCTTTGCATGACGCGATAAGCGAATTGTTGAAGTATTATAAGAATGAGAATCACGTTGAAACCTTTAGCCTGCAAAGGCTACAAGAGCTAGTTGAGGAAGCTGGGTTCAATACCATTGAAAAAAAATACTTTATGGCCTGCCCTTTCTTCAAAATTCCTTTTGAGGGGAACCTTGAAAGTTTAATAAGGAGGATTTGGTTAGAAAAAATTATGTCTAATCAGATGCTCGTGGCTAAAAAAGCATAAAGGGCTTATTTGCCTGCAATATCGCTGGCATTACTGTTTGTGGCTAGCCTTTTTGTTGTTTCCCACGCCAAATTTAATAAAAGATATCCATATTCTTTTGATGATGAAAAAGGCTTCGGAGACCCGAGAAAACAGCCCTGTTCTATCAGTGATAGTCCCTGTATTCAACGAGCAGGCGGCGTTACAAAAATTTCTGCCGGAGCTGAAGAAAAAATTGGATTCACTGCCAGATAGCTACGAGTTGATTGCTGTCGACGATGGCTCGGCAGACAGTTCCGCGGAAATATTGAAGAAACTTTGGTATGTCAAGCTGGTGCGGCATGAAGAAAACCTTGGTTATGGCAATGCATTGAAAACCGGCATAAGGAATAGCCGTGGCACATGGATAATGATAATTGATTCAGATGGCACTTATAGCCCGCAAGATGCGGTGAAAGTGTGGACCGCACGAGAAAATTCAGATATGGCGATAGGGGCTCGCATAGGCAAAGATGTCCAGGTTCCTCTGATGAGAAAACCGGCCAAGCTATTTTTGAAGTATCTTTCAGAATACCTCGTGGGTAAAAAAATTCCTGACCTCAATTCTGGATTAAGAATATTCAGAAAAGACTTGTGCGAAAAGTACTGGAGCCTTTACCCACAGAAGTTTTCTTTCACAACCACCATTACTATAGCTTTTATGGGCAACGGCTATATAGTGAAGTTCATTCCAATTAATTATGAAAAGCGCATCGGAACCTCGACAATTAGCCCATTGAGGGACTTTCCCGGTTTCACCAAACTCGTCATCAAGCTAATGTTATACTTCAGGCCACTCAAAATATTTGCCCCACTTTCATTCGGCTTCCTGGCTCTTAGCGCCGCGATCCTTGCACACAATTTTTATTTTTACTCGAGAATCGTGCATGACATGACAATACTTTTCACTTTTTTTCTAGGCATAAATACACTAATGCTAGGGCTAATTGCTGAACTTGCATCCAAAAGGTGAATATGCCAATGGTTAACCTGAGGCAGGTGTACGCAGAGAAGGGGCTAGAGCAAATCCCAAGGCTCCTCAGCCTAATGGACAGGAATCCATATTCGAAAACATATGGATGCATGGACAGGACTTACTGGCTTGACAAAGCAATTGACTTCCCCTCCTCAATAGCGCAGTTCGGCGTGCACGCTCTTGCACTCGCATACACGCACAATTTTCCGCAGAACCCCTATTACAGGAAAAGGAAAATTTTTGAGTGGTGCGTTGCGGCAATGGAGTACTGGGTTTCAATACAGAAAAACGACGGCAGCTTTGATGAGTTCTATCCGAATGAGAGAGGCTGGGCAGGCCCGACGGGTTTTTTGCTGTATGCGATGCTCGGCTCATTTGAGCTATTGGAAAAGGGGCTGGAGCAGCAGTTTAAGGAAAAATTTTTGGACGCGTGCAAAAAGGCCGCATTATACCTTGCAAAATATGATGAGGTCGGGGTGCTCGCAAACCACCATGCCATGGCGCTACTGCCGATATATTACTGCTATAAAGTGACAGGGGATAAATCACTTCTTTTCAACTTCGACCAAAAGTGGAGGGAGTTTTTGTCCTACCAAAATGAGGAAGGTTGGTTTTTGGAGTACGATGGCGCCGACCCCGGATATTTGTCAGCAACTGTAAGCTTTCTCGGAAAGCTCTATCAGCTCCTTGAAAAAGGGCACGAGGAAAAAAAACGCGGAATAGAAAAGGCTGTAGAGAAGGCGATTAGGTTCGCGAGCCATTTTGCCTACCCTAACAAGCATTATGCCGGCACAATAGGTTCGAGGCAGACACTACATTTCTACCCACATGGATTTGAAATTTTCGGAAAAAAGTTTCCACTTGCCCTTGCGGTTGCGCAAAAGATGCTTGAAGGATTAACGGAGGGAAAACTTGTGCCTCCTTCAATAATGCCTGACCGTTACCTTGTTTACAGGGTGCCTGAGATGCTTCTCTCATACATAAGTTATACTAAACGCAAAAGAAACCTTGAGAAACTGCCTTGGGAGCAAGAAAAGAGCTTAAGCAAGTATTTCCACAACGCAAAGATGATGGCCATAAAAAGGAAAAGATATTATGCGGTTCTCAACTTGGCAAAGGGCGGGGTTATAAAAATTTTTAGCTTGAAAACAGGAAAACTCGTGTACAATAATTGCGGAACAATAGGCAAAACCGCTGACGGAAAAAGGATTTCAACGCAGTGGATAGGGGGAAATTTTGATATTGTTCAAGAAGGCAATAGGGCGGCAGTAAAAGGCAGGATGTATTCGATTGACAGCCAGCTTCCGACACCATTTAAAATGGCTGTATTCAGGCTTCTGCTGATTGCACTTGGGTGGAATACAAAACTTGCGTATAAGCTCAAGGGGGTTATCAGGAGCATGATAATACTCAAAAACAAGGAGCAGGACACATGGTTTGAAAATACATTTGAATTCAATGATTCAAGCGGAATCATATCAAACAAAATTGGCCCAACAAGCCAGAATTTTACGCAGCTGCAGGTCGGCGGAGAATTTTCAGTGAGGTATGTGCCACAGTCGCTCTATTTTCAGCCCCAGGAACTTGGGGTAGGTGCACATGTTGCCTCCAATAAGGAACTGAAAGAACTGAACCGCAAAAAAGAGATTACTTTCTCCGACAAGGTTGAATTCTGATTTTATAAAGTGACGCGGAAGGCAAGCAAGAGAGAATAAGGGGATTTGAAAGGGCGAGTTTGGGAGCTACGCCCAAAGGAGTCTATATCGAAC
>SBBR01000083.1 GCA_005239615.1 archaeon | reverse complement strand
CGTGTTTGCCGGCGGCTCTACCACTGCGATGGTGGGTTCGCAGTGGACGACTTCCGGCAACGCTATTTATTATTCGAAGCCGGCTACGGGTGATGGGAACATTGGCATTGGCACTGCGGTTCCGAATGCTTTGCTGGATGTGAATGGGAGCATCAGGCAGTTGCATCCGACTGTTTTGGTGGTTAAGGGGTCTGTGTCGGATACAACTAACCTTGCTGGTGCTGCTGGCGTTTTTGTTTCTGGTAGGTATGCTTACGTGGCGGCTTCTACCAATGCTCGTCTTACTGTTGTTGATGTCTCTTCTCCGGCATCTCCTACGCTGGTTGGCAGTGTGAGTGATTCGACTAATCTTAAAACTGCTATTGGTGTTTTTGTTTCCGGCAGGTACGCTTATGTTACAGGCCAGGATTCTAACCGTCTTGCTGTGGTTGATGTATCTAACCCTTCCCGCCCTGTTGTTGTTGGTGCGGCTTACAGTGGAACTGATTTGAATGTTGTTTATGCCGATGCCCCAAATAATGTTTTTGTCCAAGGTCGTTATGCTTATGTTGCTGTTGGAAAAGATGGAGGTGCGTCGGACAAGCTTACTGTTGTTGATGTTTCCAATCCATCTAGCCCAGTTGTCGTAGGTCGTGTTCAGGACTCTACTAATCTTAATGACCCTACTTCCGTTTTTGTTTCTGGCCGTTATGCTTATGTTGCCTCGTACACTGGCGATCGTCTTACTGTTGTTGATGTTTCCAACCCTGTTGCGCCTGTGGTTGCCGGTAGTGTTACCAGTTCTAATCTCGATAGTGCTGCGAATGTTTTTGTTTCTGGGCCCTTTGCTTATGTGGTTTCTCTTCTTGGTAATCGTTTGACTGTTGTAGACATAAACAATCCTTCAACTCCTACTGTTATTGGGAGTCTTAATTCTTCTATTTTTAATAATCCTGATGGTCTCTTTGTTTCTGGTCGTTATGCTTATGTTTCATCGGAAACTGGGGACGCGCTTATTGTTGTTGATGTTTCCACTCCTTCTTCTCCGGTGATTGTTGGCATTGTGACTGATGCGACCAACCTTGATGCTGCTGCTGGTGTTTTTGTTTCCGGTCGTTATGCTTACGTTACTGCTAGGAGTAATAGTAGGTTGACTATTGTCGATTTGCAGGGCAGTGATTTTTCTAGCATGAGTGTCGGTTCCGTTTCTGCTGGTTCTGTTCAGGTTGCTGATTTGCTCGATGTGGGGAATAATGCGGATATTAGGGGTGGTTTGCAGGTTGGCCCTGGCGGGATTTATTCGCAGGGGCCGGTTTCGGTGTTTGATACGAACAGCTCCGCTGCCACCTCTGTTTTCAGCGTTGGCAGGGATTCAAATGTTGGCATCGGGACGGTGAATGCGATTAACAAACTGAATGTTCTTGGTGATGTGAATATCACCGCTCCTGCTGGCACGGGTGCACCTTACCTTTATCTCAGAGCTACTGATGGCAACATTGGTTTGGGCTCTATTAACCCGCAGAAGAAGCTTGAGGTTGTGGGTGATTTGAATGTCACTGGCAGCATCTTCTCGGCCGGCTCGCTCGTCACTTCTAGCCAGTGGACCACGAGCGGCAGCAACATCTATTACACGACAGGTTCTGTGGGCATTAATACCGCAGTTCCGAGCCAAAAGCTTGCCGTTGTTGGCGATTTCAATGTCACTTCCACCAATGCCGGTTCACCGGCTTCGCTGTTCATTGCCTCCGCTGACGGAAACGTGTCCATCAATAACTCTTCGAGCAGGAACAAGCTGAATGTCAGAGGAGACCTGAACATTACTGCAATGGACGGCACTGGTGCGCCCTATCTCATTGTGAACACTGCGGGCAACGCCGGGATTGGTGCTACTACGCCAAGCGCGAAGCTGGATGTGGCTGGCGACCTGAACCTCACTTCAACCACGCCGAGGCTGGGCATTGGCGCGAACGCTTACATACAGCGCAACAGCAATGGCGATTTGATTTTCTCGGACTGAACTGGGGCTTTTGCAAAATGGAAAAACACGGAACTTCATAGGGATTCATTTTCCGCCAATGCCTTAGGTAAGCCTGACGGGAATAATTGGTTTTAGTGGGGGAATTTTGGTGGGGAACGCACAGGGCACAAACAGCATAATAGCCGCGCTGGCATCAGCCGTCCGGCCGGCGCTTGCCATCGTTTTCGTGGCCCTGCTTGCAGGTGCGACGGATGCCAACCAAGAGAAAAATTGCCTATTTGTGCGCACTGGCCCATTGGGTAAGAGCGACCGCTGGGAAGTAATCGGCAGAGGGGGGCGGGGCTGATGCGTGAAAACCAAATGCGCGTGTGCAGGGGCCTTACCTGCCTTGCCATTTTCGTTCTCCTGCCATTTCTCTCAGGGGTTGTTGAGGCGAAGCTCGTCTTCAATTCCCGCACGGGCACCATTGACTTCAACACTGCTGGCGTGGAGAGGGCGAGGATTGCGGCTGACGGCAATCTCGGGATAGGCACAGCAACCCCGATGAACACACTCAACATAATTGGAGACGTGAACATCGTTCGCTCGCTGACCGCTGCGCCCTCGTTCTACATCCGCGCCTCGGACGGGAACATCGGCATAGGCACTGCCTCGCCCTCGTACAAGGTCACTGTGACAGGGGACGTGAACCTCACAGGGACCCTATACGGGGGGAACATCGCAAGCGACCCGTGGACTGCCTCCGGCAACGCTATTTATTATTCGAAGCCTGCCACCGGCGATGGGAACATTGGCATTGGCACTGCGGCTCCGAATGCTTTGCTTGATGTGAATGGGAGCATTAGGCAGCAGCATCCTACGACGCTGACGGTTAAGGGGACTTTAGTGGATTCCTCCAATTTACAGGGTGCGAGGGATGTTTTTGTTTCTGGTCGTTATGCGTATGTTCTGAGCACGCCTCAGCGTTTAAATGTTATTGATGTTTCTAATCCCTCTGCTCCTGTGCTTGTTGGT
>SBBR01000087.1 GCA_005239615.1 archaeon | reverse complement strand
TTATTTGGGAGTTTATACCGAGCACGATTTCCTTCCAGTGCTCCTCTGCCTTGAGCGCCTCGAGCGCCTCCATTTCGATAATCTGTTCCCTCGCGATGCAAAATTCGACAATTTCCTTCTTTCTGCCTTCGGTTTCCTGTGCCGTCTTTTCCACAATAACACCCGACTGCGCATCGGTCGGCTCCCATCTGGCCTTGTCAGGCATTTTCAACTGCCGGTCAATCGCCCGGTGCTGGGCCTCACTTGTTCTTCTCCCTGATTGACTCGAGCTCGGAGATAATAGTCCAGATTTCCGTGCGGGTGTGAGCCGGCATGTTGATGTCGTTGCTGATGTCCTCTAGGAGATAAATAGCGGATGTCACGGCCACTTCGATGGCTTCGCCTGATGTCACTTTCAGCTTCGCGTCCTCGATTGTTTTCCTGATGTTCCTCGGCACAGAAGTGTCGTCCATGATGGACTCCATCAGCTCAACCGCATAAGCAACCTGCTCCCTGACCTTGTCATCGCCACCACCCATTACGCCCACCCCAATAGCCTTTTTCTTTCTCTTGAGAAGAGAAAGAAAAACGCTGGCGAAAAAGAAAGAGAACAGCTTCGCTGAAACAACCATGCAATCATGGACATGGAAAGCACGTGGCCTAAACGTGGCCTGCTGTGCCTACCAGAAACAGCCCTTTCATCGGAATTCAAAATCCCCCCGCAGCCAGTTCAGGCCGCTTGGAAAAATTAGGGCCGGAAGTTATTTTAAGGGTAACATTTCCGCCCCCGATTTCCATTCCAGCGGGCTTGAACCAGTAACGCTCAGAAATACTTGAGGTAAGCCACCACCATCGCCCAGAAGGAAATTGCCGAGAGCATGAGAAGCTCCACCGCGCTGTGCAGGAGCGAAATCCCCTTTATGGTGGTGTTTGCGAGGAGAGTCGATGTGGCGGCAAGCGGGTTAATCCACTTGAACACGAGGAAACCCGAAGGCATTATCTCGAGCGGTATAAGCAGCCCGCTCACGAAAATCATGGGGAAGACGAGTGCAAGAATGGTCAGGATTGCGCTGGACTCGGTGCTCGTGCATGTCCCTATAGCAATCCCCAATGTTATGAAGCAGCCAACTGCAAAGGCTATCGCAACCGAAGCCTGAACAATGTCGCCTGCCATGGTAATGCCAAAGAAGGCAATTCCAGCCAGGTTCATGGCCATGCTTATCGCGGTCATTATTATGAGCATGCCTATAACCTTCTCGATTATCAGGAGGGATTTGTGCGCAGGCATCGTCCTCAGCCTCGTGATGACGCCCTGCTTTTTCTCGGCAATTACCGTGAGGGCGCTGAGGAGGGTCGCTGTGAACATTATGACGAGCGAGAGCACGGTAGGGTAAAACTGTGTAGCAAGGTTAGGTATGGAAACAGCGTTTGTGAAGTTCAGCTCGGTCGGTTTCGCGAGGAACTCAGGTGAGTACTGCTTCAGCTCCTTTATCGTCTCGTTGACTTCCACCAAAAGGCTCCTGCTCTGCTGGAGGTCCACCTCGACCTGCTCCTGCACCTTCTTCGCCTGTGCCACATATCCTTTGAAGCTGGCAATGTACTCGTCTATGCTTCCAGTGTCTTTCTCCAGATTGTCGGCCTCGCTTATCGCAGTGTCGACGCTCCTTGATATGCTGTCAAGGTAAAATCTCTGTAGGTAAGACCTTGCCTGTGCCTGTGTCCAGTAGCTGTTCATGCGCTGCTCGAAGCTAATGTCAGCGTTCCTGTACAGCACATTGCCGTTCGCGTCCTTCGCCCTCAGGCCCGTGTCGACAAGCGCAGCGCTGACGTTGGCCGGGAAACCCGTAAGGTCGCCAAGAGTCGCGTCGTTAGCGTTTTTTGCCAACTGGACGTTTTGCTTCATCGCCTGCAGCCCGACCTTTTGCTTCCGGATAAGCGACTTGAGCTCGTTCGTGTCTAGGGAACCGATTTTCCTCTCCGCGTCACCGGTAACCTGCTTTGTCTTCTGGAATTCCATTAGGAAAGCATCGAGCCTTTCCAGCTGAGTCTGGGTGTTGCTTTCCTGCGAAAGCAGCTTCTGATACATTTTATGTATTATGGAGGTGGAAATCTGTGTCGTTGTTTGGTTTATCTGGTATGTTACGGCATTCCTAATAACAGATGACTGGACGAAATCGGTGTTGTCGACGAGGACTTTTATGAGGTAGGGCTCCTTCGGCGAATTCTTGGTGACCACTATGCCAGCATCCGCCGCGTTGTTCCGTACGAGCTTGCTGGCCTCGCTTTCATCCCTTACGTTTTTTATCCTGAAGTTCTGGTTCTTTCCCAGTTCCTCCAAAAAATCCACCCTATAGTAGAACTGGCTCGACTGGCTGGCGCTCGCAGCGCCAATTCCTGCATGGTCAACGAAAAGCGCGATGGACAGAAACTGGTTCAGGCTGTTCGAGTAGAGCGTCCCAAACGCGACAATCGTTATCAGCGGGAACAGCACTATCATTGCCAGCGTCTTCGGCTGCCTGGTGACGCCGAGAAGTTCCTTCTTTATTCCTGAGAAAAAGCCCCAGAGCATGCTAGTTCCCCTTCAGTTCCTTTCCTGTTAGGTTGATGAACACCTGTTCCAGGTCGGCTTCACGGTTCCTGATTTTCAGGACTTCGGTATCAGCCAGCAAAAAAATGGTTCTTGCCTTTTCGACCGCCTCCGGATTTTTCTGCGAGAACCTGAGTATCACGTTCGTGCCTGAAACTCCAGCTTCGGCATCAGGGATTTTTTTCCTCAGAAGCTCTATTGTTTCGGTCTCCGGCTCCTGCTTGAGGGTGAAGATTGTGAGCTGCGCCTTGGCAAACGCCTTGATGAGGTTTTCCGGCGTGTCAAGGGCCACCACCCTGCCATCGTTCATGAGGCATACCCTGTCGCACAGGGCCTGCGCCTCCTCCATGTAGTGCGTGGATATGCATATCGACGTGCCTTTCTGCCGTATCTCCAGTACTTTGTCCCAGAGCCTGCTCCTTGTCACAGGGTCGAGGCCGACGCTCGGCTCATCAAGGAAAAGGATCCTGGGGCTCTGCAGGAGGCCGATTGCGATGTTGAGGAGCTGCCTGTACCCGCCTGAAAGGAATTTTGCCGGCCTCTCGGCATACCTATCGAGCTCGAGCTGCATGATTGCCTCGGCCACTTTCCCTTCCGGCGCGCCGATCTGTGACGCAAAGTAATCAAGGTTTTCCCTTACAGTGAGGTCGTGCAGCACCGCAGGCTCCTGCGGCACCATTGCTATCTGCCGTCTGACGTGGCTGCCCAACCAGAGGTTTTCTTCGCCCATATAAATGGCGCCTGCACTCTGCTCGAGCAGGCCAGCCACTATCTTCATCGTCGTGCTTTTTCCCGCGCCGTTGGGCCCGAGCAGGCCGAAAATCTCGCCCTCCCTGATAGTGAAGGAAACGCCGTCAAGTATTTTCCTGTCCCCTGCCCTGCAGGAGACGTTCTCGAGTTTCAACAGTTCAGCCATTCCAGTACACAGTCGCATTTATTTTTTGATAACTTCATAAATCTCACATTCTGAAAAAACAATTTGGGATCGTGCAGTGGCGGCCATTGCCTTCAAAGCCATTTGTAGCAGTTTTTGTTCCGTATCATCCATGATTTGCCTTGTGCCTGCATTCTCCGGATTGTCAAAATCCCCGGTTAAATGCGGAAGCACCCATGTGTTACCGGCTATTATAATCAATATTAAGAACGCAAAACCAAGTTCAATTCTTATCCTGTAATCCATCTATGAAAACCCCTTATATTCGTATCTCATGTTTTCCCTTCTTTGCTGTGTTGAATGGTTATCCATGCACACTGGGTTAGTGTCCAGCGCATTTCCTTTATTCCTTGCTTGCTAATGCTCCCAAGAATTGTTTTTTCCCCGGACTGATTGATACGTGGAGCTAAGCCTGCATAAGAAACGAGTTGCTCGCTAGAGCCAAAACGCTCAATTCCATCAATGAATGAACGATGAGCAGAGCAGAAAAATATGCTACTCCTGGCATGCTTACCAAAAGCATGCAGTTCGGGTTGGCAATAGCTTTCTCCTTAATCTGCCTGTCAATCTGGTAAAGCATTCTGTTGAGGTAATCAATGTGTTCTAGGCATTGTTCCAGCACGGGTTTTACCTCGATAGGAACCTTATCATTGAGCCAGCTTCTTTTTTTCCTGAAAAGGTTCTTTTCTGGAACCCTGACCCTATACCTCAAGAGCAAGGCATGAACCTTGTTCTTCTCTGCAGTTCTTTGCTTTACAAGGCTTATGTGCTGGCGCACTAAATCCCTGTCCATACGCACAGCCTGTGAAGGTATATGCGCCAGCGGAATAATCCCTGCCTTGAGCATCAAAGCCATCCGCTCCGCATCAACCTTATCCGTCTTCTTCAAACCGCTAATTGATTTCAAGAGCAGCGGATGAGCTACTTTTACTTCGATTCCGCTAGCTATCAGAAAATCTTATATCGGATAGCTCGTGGTGCAGGCTTCTAGAACACACACTGAACCCCGAACACCCTCAAGAAACCTTCCCAAGCCCTCTTGGGTAGTTGGGTATCGCTCTCTCAAAACAGGATTATTGATGTTTTCATCAATCCTGTGAACCTGAACACTTTCCTTATGCGTATCAATAGCTGTAGAATCCATGGCAAAGCCACCTCCGTAGATATTACCTCAGAGGCGGCATTTCAAACATGTCATCAAACGACCCTGCCCTCTTCAGAGTGGGTGGCGGCACACTAACCTTGTGTAGCAACGACAAGGGTTACATAAAGCTGCTTGCCGACATTGACTCAAACAGGGTCCACCATCTGCAGTTTGATTCTAACGGAAACCGGCAAAAATCGTGCTCAAAAAGCTCGAAACGGGCTTTTCAAAACCCGTACCTTCAGGAGGCCTCGAATTCAAAAAAAGGTTCTCTTTCGTGCCGAGGATATGCAGCCTCGATGACATAACAATGGACATCTCGGTTTTCGACCCGTCGGTGTACGACATCACTTTTTCCGTGGAAAGGCGTGGCAAGGCAAACCCATTAAGGGCCTTCAGGTCCATCGACAAGCCCAAGACTTATTACACGGTCACATTCAAGCCCATTGATGGTGCGGGGCTGTACCTAAGCGAGCCATGGCTTCTGGAATACCTCGATGTCAACGCCGCTTCCCAGCAGCCCAAAATCGAGGTTTCTGCATGCACCCCGGAAGGCTACTGCGAGCGCAAATCCTGCACCCTTTTCTTCGGGTTTTTTTTCGGAAGGCAAGGTAAGTGGCAGGAACAACTACGACGTGTGCCGGCCTATTTTATGGGGACAGGACTACAGGCCTGGCATCTAGTCAGTGGAGTCGGGAATGTGCTACAGCTATTTTGCAAGGAGGGACTTGAAGCCGGAGCTATACGGCCGCATCTATGATACAGGCTTCAGAGATGGGTGCTATTACAGCTTGGCAGAAAAGACCGGCAACAAAGGGCTTTGCAATTCAATAGAGGGGCCAAACAGAACCCCGTGCTTAAGCTCGGTCAAATGACTTTTTTTTTAGCTATAGCGGGCGACATTAATTTTTGAACGCTTATTGTCGCCCGATAGATAGCAAATGACTTTTTCCTGTTCAAATATTTTTGTCATTTGCTATAATCGATTTGTGCATTAGCTGTCTTGGCTCTTCCTAATGGCGCTTTTTTCAAAAACCCACACTTTTATCCCCTTCACCAAAAACCTTAAATTAAGTTATCCCGTATAACTCATTTGTGTTTTCATGATTGTGTGCGAGGTCAAGCTCAAGAAATGGGGAAATTCAGTGGGTTTCCGCCTGCCCAAGGACGCCCTGCGTAAGGAGGGCCTGCGGGTCGAGCAAAAGGTAAGAGCCTATATAGTTCCTGAGAAAATCGTCAGGGTAAAGGATATTATGGGAAAGATAAAACTGAAAAAGCCGACCGCCCAAATACTTGCCGAAACCGACAGGGAACTTGACTCAAAATTCTTCAGGTGAGCTGGCGAATGGCAAAGTATTTTTTTGACACATATGCCATTCTTGAAATAATAAAAAATAACGGCAATTACGCGCCCTATCTAGGCGAGCCCATAATGACCTCTGTATTGAATATAGGCGAACTCTACAATTCGCTGCTGCGTGAAAGCACCGAAAAGCTCGCCCTTTTCTGGTTCGATACGCTCAAAGACATGGCAATGCCAGTAGGTCTCGGGACAATAAAGTCCGCCATGGAATTTCGCCATGCCAACCGGAAAAAGAATTTTTCAATGGTCGACTGCATCGGCTACCAGCTTGCGAGGGAAAACAACCTCATTTTCCTCACCGGCGACAAGGAGTTCGAGGGAATCGAAAATGTCGAGTTCGTAAAGTAGCGTTTTTTTCTGGTCAGAATTTTATCTCCTTGTCCAGTGTCCGCATAAGGTTTCCCCCGAAGCCTTCCCCTTCACCCTCGAGCACCACACCAATGGAACCTAAGCCGCCACCGGGCTCTTGCATGGCAGCTTCAATGGTCTCCTTGGCCATTTCCAGCTCCTCAGGCTTTGCGAGCTCGGCCTTGTTAACCACTACAATGATTTTTTTCCCGGCGAACTCTTTTTTTATGTGCCCTAAAAGCGTGAGCTGCTCGCCCATGGAAAAGCCGCAGTGCTCCGTGGCATCGAACACGAACACTATGGTGCTGGCGAGGTGCCTCAGTGCGGCTATAGCCTTGCGCTCTATCTCGTTGCGCTTCGTGTGCTCAAGCAGGCCAGGCGTGTCAAGGACCTGGACGCGCCTGTACTTGACCTCCATGAACCCTGAGTTGATTTGTTTCGTGGTGAAGGCGTAAGGGGCGATTTTGGCGTTGGCCCCTGTCAGCCTTTTGAGTATCGTAGTTTTCCCGACATTCGGGTAGCCGGCGAGCACGACAGTGGGCACGCCGAACTCTATTGTCGGCAGCTCGTAAAGGCTCTTCGAGTCGGTTTTGAGCTGCCTGAGCGCCGGACCCAGTTTCTTCACCACGGAGCATGCCCTTCCGATGAACTCCGCGAGCGCGTTGTCGGATTCCTGCGGTGCCTTTGTGGCATAGATTTTGCGTACGGAATTGTAGCGCAGTTTTTTTATGAGCCGCGAGGATGCGCTGAGCATCGCAAGGTTCTTTTTGGCCTTGCCTATGTCCACGATTGTCCCGAGCAGGTCTAGGTAGAAAGGTTCCATCGCGTCAATTCTGGGAAACTGCATTGCGAGCCTCCTGAGGTTCCCCTCAAGTGACTCACCGAATGCCTTGGCCTTCATCCTATTGTATGCCTTTATTTTCACCCGCGGGCTGCGCGGCGCCTTTTCGAGCGTTATCCCATGCATTGCCCTGAATGCCTTTTCTTGAATTTCATCCGCTGTTGGGAAGTAGGATTTCGATGCCGCGGGCAGGCTGTCTTTTAAATGTTTTTCAGCCTTTCTCATTTCATACCACGTTTGTTCCGGCTATGTTTTTGGGTAAATTGCCGTTTCTTGGGACTTTTGCGGATTGGCGGTTTTTGCTATGAATAACCTTTATGCGGGCGACTATAAAAGGTATATGCTCCTTCCCGCTGCCATTTTCATAATAATCCTTTTCCTAGTGCTGGTCTCCCCAGGAATCAGGCCGGGCATCGACCTCAAGGGCGGCAACAGCATAATCCTGCGCTCTGACAAGCCCCTTGACAAGGCGGTCATCGAGCTCGTCCTGAAGGAAAAATACGCCCTCCAGGAGTTCAAGGTGAACTCGGTTTCCTCGCCAAGCGGCTATGGGCTCAACATAGAGTTTGCCGAGGAAAAGGACCTTGCCCGCGCGCAAGGCCTGCTTGCCCAGGCAAAATCGGCGCTTCCAGCTAACCCTGAAATCGCAAAGTCGCTCGCGCTGCAGGCAATCGATGCTGCCTCGAAATTCACGCAAAGGCCGGAGGGATACGTGTCCGCGGCGCCGGCAGATGCAGTGGAGCTTGCAGCTGGCGCGGTTTCTGTAGCAGAGGAGTCCTTCAACCTCGGCATACAGGAGACGATAAGGGATACATTCCAGTTGGGCGATGATTTGCGCATCTCGCAGCGCGAAGTGGGGGCGACCCTTGGCAAGGCCTTCTACGACCAGGGCATACTGGCGGGTCTTATTGGATTTGTACTTGTCGTCATAATCGTTTTCCTCTTTTTCCGCGAGCTTGTCCCGAGCCTTGCAATCCTTGCGGCACTCGCATTTGACATCCTCGGTGCCATGGCGATGATGGCCCTGCTTGCAATCCCCGTCACGCTCTCGACAATCCCTGCTCTTCTGATGCTCATTGGAATCAGCATTGATGCCAACATCCTTCTCACAACAAGGGTGCTCATGAGGAAGGACGCAAGCGTTTCGCAGAGGGCGCACGATTCGATGGTCACGGGCCTCACAATGACCGCGGCACAGCTCGCCGCGCTGCTCGCGATGATGGGGCTTTCATACTTCTGGCAGATACAGGTGGTATTCGAAATCTCGGTCGTGCTCTTCTTCGGCGTGGCCTCGGACATCATCGCCACCTGGCTCATGAACGCGCCAATCCTGCTCTGGTATGTCGAGGCCAGGAATGCAAAGGAGGCGGCGAAATGAGCGAAATAAGGGGGCTAATCAGGAACTGGCGCGTGCTCCTGCTTATTGTGAGCGTACTAGGTTCGCTTCTTGTCATCATGGCAATAGGCATACCGCTCGGCCTTGATTTCAAGGGCGGCACTTTTTTCCAGGTGCAGCTCGACGAGAGCCTGCCTCATGAGAGGGTTGCCGGCACAATCGTCCCAATAATTTCCCAGCGCGTGGACGCTTTCGGCCTGCGGGACACAAAGGTATCGCCGTTGGGTTCTGACCTCGTTGCTGTAGAAATCGCCGAAACCGACCCGAAGCAGGTAGAACGCATAGAGACACTGCTGAAGACCCAGGGCAGGTTCGAGGCGACCCTTGACGGCGATGCGCTCTTCGAGGGGAGCGACATATTACAGGTTTACCGCGACCCGGGCCGCGGCTATGGGGTGCACAACACCGCTGGCCCAACAGGAACACCCACTTTTGGCTGGCAGCTGCCATTCATATTGAACCAAAAGGCCGCGGACAAATTCTCGCGCGGCGTGTTCCACCGTTGCACCGCGACCTCGTTTGATGCCGCAAGTGGTACCTCATATGAGTGCGACGCCACTTTCTTTTTCATAGACCGTCCGCGTGGCGCTCTGCTGGTGCTCCCGCAGGAAGTTTACTCAAATGACACAGAGTTGCTGCTTGCAGGAAACCAGTTCAAGAACATCCCGGCAAACACCTCGATGGAGCTCCTGCTGCGCAACGCCGACGTGAACATTTTGCTGCTGGATGAGAACCTTGCGCTCACAAGGGAACAGCTTGATGGGCTGGAAGGGTCTGCCGGGGGGAGCCAACGCAAGGCAATAGTGCACAGCACTGTGCCGCAGCAGGTCCGCGACACGCTCTCATCCCTAGGCTTCAAGGTTGCCGTGGTAAGCGTGCAGGATGCCGCGGTGCCGTGGACTTGGAGTGCCGTGGGCGCGCGGCAAGTGATAAGCATCACCCCGGGAATTGCAAACCTCGAGCCATACGTCGAAAATGTGAACAATGCGCAAGTTTTCTCGGAACTGCTAATTACCGGAGGCTCGGCGACCGTCGATGAGGCAAAAGGCGAGCTCAGAAGCCTCGAGGTCCTGCTCATAACCGGCTCGCTGCCGATAGGAATCCGCAACATTTCAAAAGAATCGGTTTCGCCCCTTCTGGGGAAGGAGTTCCTATGGAATACCATGCTGATAGGTGTGGTGGCCCTGCTGCTTGTCGCGCTTGTCGTGTTTCTCCGCTACAGGCATTCCAGCCTCGCGGTGCCGATTATGCTCACAGGCCTCAGTGAGATAATAATCATACTCGGCTTTTCCAGCTTGTTAAGGGTGAACCTCGACCTTGCGAGCATGACCGGAATCCTCGCTGCAATCGGCACTGGTGTGGACCACCAGATAATAATCATGGACGAGCTGCTGAAGGGCACTGGTAAGGATGAGGAGCCGGCTGCCGGCTTGAGTTACGGCTCGCGCATCCAGAGGGCGTTTTTCATCATCATCGCGGCCGCGGCAATCGCGGCTGCCACGATGCTCCCGCTCTTCCTTGGTGTCGGTGCAGGAAAACTCAAAGGCTTCGCGATAATGACGATACTCGGGGTCATAATCGGAGTGGGGGTCACAAGGCCAGCGTTCTCTGTCTTTGCGGAATACCTGCTGAGGCACGAGAAGAAAGTGGTATGAGGCTGCTATTTATCCTTTTCGTGGCAAAACTATGTTTTTCCTGGTTTTTCCTGCTATAAAAATCTTTTAGCGAAAACCACAAAATTTTTCCAACTTTTATTCCTGCAGCCTTCACATAAAACCAGAAAAATCCTTTGCCCCGGTGATTTTTTTGGTGAAGAAATACCACAGGGCGAGCACAAAGGCTGTTGTTGAGAACCACGATGCTATGTGCACAATCTCGGCAGCTCCTGGCCCGAACTCCCTTGCAGTCCACAACACTGCGAGCACCCTGAAATAATTGAGTATGAGGAGAAGAGCCGCACCGCTCAGGAATATCACGATTTTTTTCTGCATCTCAGGTTTCCTGAGGGAGAATATAATCGCGAAGAGTATGCTGCTGCTCACCAGCCCTGTGCAAGAAGGGTTAATATCGAAAATCCCTTCTTTTGCGAACACGAGGCTGCCGGCGCTTGTGAGGCCGAGCATTCCTGCCTGCGTTGACGCGATGAACTCCTGCAGTAACGGGAAGCCGAAATAATTCACCGCTGCCTCGAGGGCGAAAAAGGCCGCAAAGAATTTTGCGAGAAACAGCGCCTCTCCTCGCGTGACGAGGCCGAGGATTTTGGCTTCATTTTTCCCAAGGGGCTGTTCTTGTATCAGACCTTTGGCTGGCGTGCGGGCGTCATTTTTTTTTGTTTTGGCATTACTTTTTCGGCGTTTCGGACCCGTCACCATGGCACCTTTTTGAGGCTGAACTTGAACGCCACGAAGTTGGACGCTCTGTGCACTATCACCGTGGCAATGGCAATCACGCCGATTTCTGCAAGCGTGGGCGTGTAGTATGCGAGGCCGAACAGAATTCCCCCGGCAATGAAGTCGAGCTGGTCCACCAGGAATAAGTCCTTTCCTTGTTCTACACCAGCTCTCCTCTTGAAGAAGCTTTTTATGAGGTCTCCCACAACGGCTCCGGTCGAAACAAGGAAACCGAAAGAGACATAGCCGAGGGCATCCGCCGTGATGAGCGTGATTTGGATAGGGAATGCGCTGGCGAGGAGGAAAGATGCAGTGGTGCCTGCCGTCACGCCAGCCACAAACCCCCTCAGGGTCTTCCCCTGACCAAACAGCGGCTTGCCGTCAAGGAACGTCCTCCCAAGGTCGAGCTTCGTCCTGCCACCACCGAAGACAAGGGCGGAGCTGTTCGCGAAGTACATAGGCGCTAAGTAAAGCAGCAGCCTTGGAATCAGATCATCCATGCGACCACTCAGGTTAAAACAATTACGAAGTTAATCCGTATTAGTCATTAAAATATGCACTATTGGAGACAGCCCGGTGAGGTGCCTCGCGAAAAACAAAGGGTTATTACAATGCCACGCCACCACGTTCCAAACCAGTGGCCACAACAGCAGGCTCTGCAGTCTTTTCCTGAGCCACGGCAAGCGGGCAGCAGTGTCCGGCTGCTCCTTGTTACCGGCACCCTCCTAGTGATTTTTTTTGTGCTTATCGCTGTTTTATGGCTTGTAGCCTCAGGAGCAGGGTCCGGCAGCCCGCTCATACTCAGGCCCAGCGGCATAGCAATAATTCCCCTCAAGGGCGAGATTACCAACGATGTAGGTTCGTCCTTCGGCGCGCCGCTCACCGCCAACGAGATTGTCGAAATGATTGATGAGGCTGAGAAGAGCCCTGACATAGGCGCGATACTGATTGACATAGATTCGCCCGGCGGCGAGGCCGTGGCATCAAAGCAGATAGTTTACAGGATAAGGGAAGCCAAGAAGCCTGTCTACTCATACATCAACTCTGTTGGAGCTTCAGGCGCATATTACGTCGCGGCTTCCACAGCCCACATAATGGCAGACAGGGACTCTATAACCGGCAGCATAGGCGTCATTTCCGTCATCCCAAATGTTGAGGAGCTCCTCGGAAAAATAGGCGTGAAGGTGAACGTGCTGAAGGAGGGCGAGCACAAGGACCTAGGTTCTCCTTTCAGGGAAATGACCCCTGAGGACAAGGCGATTTTCCAGTCGGTCCTGAATCAGATTTACTCGGACTTCAAGGCGGACGTGCTGGCATTTAGGGATGGAAAGCTATCTAGGCAGCAGCTGGAGGAAATCGCCGACGGCAGGATACTTTCAGGCAAGCAGGCCTTCTACGCAATGCTCGTTGATGAGCTCGTCTCGTCGAGGAAGAAGGCAATCAGTCGCGCGGCACAGCTTGCGGGAATTGAGCGCCCGCACGAAGTGCCTTACGGAAAGAGGGAATTCACCTTTTCCGACATCTTGTTCTCGGCAGGGGATTCGTTCGGCTCCGGGTTCGTGAAGTCTCTTAGAATCTCCGCTTCTGCCCCGGCTGGCGCAGTAGAACTGAAGTGACCCTCCTCCTAATCTAGAGCACACACCGAACGGCCATATCTGCTTGGCATTCAATGCCCGCAGCCTACTGGACCTAAGGTCGGTTTTGGTGTGGATTTGCGTTATCGCTTCCGCGACGCCTAGAGCAGTGCGCCAAGCAGTACAATGAGTGCAGCCCCCGCGCTGCTTGCAAGGAAGTTCACGTGGTTGTTGTCGAGCAGGCCCCTGCCTTGGAGTGTAGCGCCAAGGAGGCTGTCTATGAGACTTCCCGCAACACCCACCGCAACCAGCGCAACTGACGTTGCTGCCGATGCCTCGAACAAGGCATAATGCGCAGCCGCAATGATTGCCGCGCCTGCCGCCCCAGCGGCAATTCCGAGCAGCGTGACCCCGCCGTCTGTCCCCTTATCGACTTCCCTGAGCGTGGTTATCATGACAGGCTTGCTTCCGGAGTTCACGCCTATTTCCGATGAAAATGTGTCCGCAAGGGCTGCCGAGAGCGCACCGAAGAATGCGGGAATGTTGCCAGCGAGCATGCACACGACCGCCGGCGCCCCGTTGGAGAATATGTTAGCCGCGGTGCGTGTCTCATGGCCATCTGTCCCGCGTCTGCCTGTTTTGGTGACGATTATTGCTGCGGTATAAAAGATTATGAGTGTGAGTAATGCAGCGAAGCCCCCTAAGTAGAATGTGAGCAGCCCGAACGCATCCGCAAGCAACGTTCCTCCAATGTTGAGGAGCTTTCCGCGAAGCGAATAAAGAGAGAATGCTGCAAGGGCAATCGCCGTTGCAACCGTTTCTAGGGGTATTGCCATGCAGGCTCACTTCGAGGCGAGCAGCTCCGAGCGGGTTATTTCTATCCTTTTTATCGGCACGGCCCTCTTTATCTCTGGGTAAATCTTGTTGGTGATTGTCCCGAAGACCAGCTCGTCTATTACCTTCTTCGAGTCGAGCTCTGAAATGACCTTTGCCATGGTTTCCTCGCTCTTCTTCCTTATGTCCCGCATCTTGGTGCGCGAAGCCTTCCTCTCAGTCACAATCACTGCCTTGACCTTGAACGCCTTCTGGTCCTTAGTGGTGTAGTTCCTGACGCTCAAAATCTTGCTCGCCCTCCTCCTCACGACCCTCCTCATGTATCCGTCTTTAATCTCGTGCCCTACTGCCTCAGCATGCGCCTTGTTACCAGAGACTTCCATTACCCTGAACCTGAGGTGGATGTGGGACTTCTTCGGCTGGTTCGCGAGCTCCCTTCCTGTGATTGTGATTGTCCTTCCCACCAGTGATTCCGGCTTCTCGGCAACTGTTTCACCCAGCGGCCTCCTCTCGAACTCCTCTGGTGCGTGAATTGTGTACCAGACCTTCTTCTTCCACTTGTCCGTGCCCTTCTTCTTGGCTTTCGCTGCGGCGCTCTTGGCTTCTGCCTTCTCCTTTGCGTCCTTTGCGCCCTTCTTCGCCTCTGCCCCGCCCATCACATCAAGGGGGTTCACAACTTCGATTTTTTGCGCCATAAAAACCACTCATCGCATTTTTTCCGCAAGAACCAAAATCACATCGAAAATTCCGCGCCATGCCAAGCCGAAGTCAGCCTGAAGCCATGTTACGCCACGCGTGGCCATTGGCCGTGCCTTCACTTCAGCAACAGTTCAGCCGCCTCCGGCGTGTACCTCCATTCCCTGTCCACCCTGCCCTTCCTTATGTAGTAGTTCCTGAGTTTCCTTATCTTGCTCACGGTAAGCTGGTAGCCGCGCTTTGCCGTCATGTCCTTCCTGTTTGCTTGCATGTGCCTGTGGAGCACAACCGACCTTCCGATTAGGTCGAGGAGGTCGCGTGGCATGTCTCCCCGCATACCCCTCTTCTCGAGTATCTTCTCGAGGTTCATTCCAGTGAGCTTCTTCACGCTTGGAATCCCCTTCTGGTTCCGCAGGGCCATGCCTATCTCGCTCGGTGTCATGCCCTGGTTGGCGAGGCCCACTATTAGCTCTTCAACTTCCTCGGGCTTGTAGTCCGACCAGCCTGCAGCCTTGCCGGACTTTGCGCCTGCTTCCTTCGCCATCAGCTCACCAAAAACAACAAATTAATCCAAACACGTTCGCCTTTTCAGGACGTGCCGTCCCACCCTAACGGCATGGGAAAGCCAATTCAAAGAAAATGGATACAAACTCTCCCAAAGCAAGGTATTTAAACCTTCGGGAAAGCCTGTTTTCGCCTGCGCCTCAGAGTCCAATGCCAATGAAGAGGCTGATAATTATGAGCACTACCCAGCCTATCAGAAAGCTCGCGGCATTCATCACAAAGCTTAGCAGCCCGGACTTTAAGGGTGCCATAATTTGCCTGTTCATCTTGTAAATAACCAGTGCCTCGAATGCGATAGCGAAAAGCTCCGCGTGTCGAAGGAATATATGCGATGAGCCTGATTGTCGAAGGCGGGTGATAGATAAATCTGCGGGTGCTATCCAAGACTGAATCCAGTGTCCATGCAAAAGTTGCAAGCATCCATGTGCAGCCACGCTCTGTATCCAGTTCATTAATCATGAATTCCTTCGGGATGCTAATGCCATATTCTCATTCACTGCCTTGAATTCGTCTTGGATTCTTTGGGTTGAATAGCCGCCGGTATCGGTGGCCTGCACGCACTCTGCCATCCTAGAAATGAAGAGCTGGTTGCTTGGCATTTCCTTGCCATTAAAAGTGAAGTTCACGGTCGTGACCGGCTTGGGGCCAAGGTCGGCGAGGGCGAATTGAGAGAATGCCAACAGAATTGCGAGGAGAACTGCGAGCTTTATTGCAAACTTCATTTGAATATTAGTTGCGTCTGACTATAAAAGCATTTTCAAATCATTAGCTTTCGAAATACCTCGCCCTAGCTTCGACCTTCTGCATCTGCTTCAGCACGTTTTTTCCGGCCGTGTAACCCTGCACATAAGCCTCCTCGATTTCCTGCCACTGCCCAGCGAGCATGAAGTGGGTGGCGAGGAAAGTCTTCTTGAACGCAAGTAAATCCACTGCCTTGTCCTCGACCTTGCTGGAAACCTGCCCGAGGCCAAAGTCGAGAATAACAAGGCGGTTTTTACGGATAATGATGTTGCCTGTGGTGAGGTCACCGTGTATGATGTCAGCCGAGTGCAGCCTTGCGACATTTTCGCCGGCATCGCGGCATATGGCTTCGGCTTTTTTCGGGTTTTGGGAAATCTCCTGCTTCATTGTCCTGCCTTGAATGAATTCAGTTGTTATTGAGTATGAGCCAGGGTCGATTTTCCAAATCATGGGAGTGCGCACCCCGGCTTTCTTCGCGCGTGAGAGCAGCAAGCACTCGGTTCGCAACCTCTCCTTAAGAATCCTGTCGTCCAGTACCAGTGCACGGTAATTTTTTCGCTCCCGCATCTTCAGCACGGCCTTCCTGCCCATGTAATTCGTCAGGAAAAGCCGTGCTTCCGCTCCATGCCTGAGCAACTGCATTGCACGCCTCCCAAGAATGAACAAAAACAATTTGGCCCAATGTTCCCGCTTTGCACTTTTTTGCTTATTTGGGTTCAGCACAATACCATGAACCTGTTCCTTGTACCGTCAAGCGAGGCGATGGCAGAGTCTATACCGGAATTAAACGCGCTGCCTGTAAGGTACTCGAATCCTTTTACCGTGCCCATGCTGCCGCTGGTTTCTTTTGCCTTTCTGGCATGGGCTGCGGCATTGTTGATTGCCACCTCGAGTTGCGTGCCGTTCGCGCATCCTCCCTCGGCGCCGAGTTTTGCGTCAAGTCCTGAAACCGCGGCGAGGCCTTTCGCGAGTTCCGCCAGCTCGAACTTCAGGCTAATGACCTTCTTCTCATCATCAGTCCGTGGCTGGAGGCTGCGTAGCTTTTCGGTGTAACTGTCAAGGAAATTCGTCGCTGGCATAGGCTGCTCCGGCCCGACGCCATATTCAGCGTCAATAGCCGCAAGCCTTTCGAGCGAGTTCCAGCCCTGTAGCGAGAAAAGCCTTTCGCCTGCAAGGATTCCAAGCTGCTGCCCCGCGAAATACAGGGTGAACAGCGCCACCGCTAACAAAACTATTTTTTTGAGCCCGGCCATCTAACCACTCTTCCCTTCGCCAAGTTTCCAGAGGGGGCCTTATTTCTGGATAAAATACAAATATAGTGCCAATGGATAATTTAAATGTGGGGTTGCGCTTTCTTATCCAAAATCCGCCTTGCCAAACTGCTATAATTAGTAATTTTAGCTTTCTTTTATTTCAATTTTTGGAGGTTTTGTTGTGTGGGAAGAGACCAAGCAGTTGAGATCCGGCCAAAAGTGCGGCGCCGGAGGCTTTCAAATTGGTACAGCAAGCGAAGTTATCTGAAGTTCCGGATAATGTTATCCTGCAAATGGCCACCAGGCATCATACGTATGTAGGGTTGGTAAGGGGCGCTTTAAACGAGTTGAAATCTAAAGCTATCCCTAGCCGACAAAAAACCCGATTTGATGCAGCACATGAGGCAACGGTAAGGAAACTGCTTGAAAGGCGGCCAAGGGCATAACCACAGTCTTTCTAATCAACCTTAATTGAAATTCCAGGTTCTGACGCACTTTTTCCTTTTTCCATTACCATGGTCTTAATGTTCATTGTAGCCTTCACATCATCTTCGATTGAATTGAAGAACTCAAATCCGTTTTCCAAAAACACCTTTACGCTGCCTATTTCCGCGTTCATCGCCATCTTGTTATCGGTCTTGTGCTTGCGGATTCGCGCGATGATGCTCTTCGCCAGCTCCCCGGCCTTCTCCGCCTCCTCGTCAATGAGACTGGCGTCATGCTCTGGCCATTTTTCGAGATGGATTGACTTTGCTTCAGCGTGCTCCCTGAAACTCGTTTGGAATATCTCTTCTGTTGTGTGCGGCAGGAACGGTGCCAGCATCTTCAGTAGCTCCGTGTTTATTTTCAGCAGCACGGCCTTTGCTACCTTAGCATCAGGAGCGGCTTCTGCACCCCACGCGGCTTTTTTTTCTCCGGCCTTGCCGCCATTTTCCGTGGATGCATTCTGCTGGCTATACACGCGGTGCTTCACTTCCTCGATGTAGAAGTCCGCGAACTCGAGCCAGAAGAAGTTTCGCAGTGACGCGAGTGCTTTCGAGTACTCATAGGCCTCGAGCGCCTCCGTGGCTTCCTTCTTCACGCGCTCAAACCTGCCTAGAATCCACCTATCAACCGCTCGCAGGCTCTTTTTTTCCTGTGCAAAGCCGGCGAGAGTAGTGCCTCTGGTTTTCATTGCCACGAAGCTCGACGCGTTCATGAGTTTGGTGAGGAACTTTTTGCCAGAAACAAAGTCCTTGTCTTGGAAGGGCAGGTCCTCGCCGAGGGTGCCTGTCGCTGCCCAGTAGCGTAGCATGTCCGCCGAGTACTTGGAGATTATTTCCGCGGGGCTTATCGCGTTGCCGAGGCTCTTGGACATCTTCCTTCCTTTGGGGTCGAGAGCGTGCCCCGAAATCATTATTTCCTTCCATGGGAGCTTTCCCTCGTGGAAGTATGCCTTTACAATCGTGTTGAACGCCCATAGCGTTATGATGTCGTGCGCCTGTGGCCTCAGGGACATAGGAAAAATCCTTGCGTGCCTCTCCATGTCAACGCCCCACTGCGAATTGATTTGAGGTGTGAGCGAAGAGGTCATCCAAGTGTCGAGGACGTCCTTCTCAGGCTCGAATTCATTGCCGCCGCACTTAGGGCATTTCTCAACGGGGGGCTTGTCCTCCAACGGGTCCACCGGCAGGTTCTTCTCGCCAGCGGGAATAATTTCGCCGCACTTTTTGCAGTACCAGAATATGAATGGCACGCCAAAAAAGCGCTGCCTCGAGATGCTCCAGTCCCACTGCAGGCCCTTGATCCAGTTCTCGTAGCGCACCCGCATGTGCTCCGGGTACCACTTCAGCTCCCTACCCTTCTTCAGGAACTCTTCCTTGAGGTCGAGGTACTTCACGAACCACTGCTTTGTCGAGTATACCTCAATCGGGGTCTTGCACCTCTCGTGCACCTGCACATCATGCTTTATGGGCTCGATTTTTTCCACATGCCCGCCTTCCTGCAGGTCCTCGATTATTTTCCTGCGTGCCTCCTCTGCTTTCATGCCAGCATATTTTCCGGCGTGCCGCAACAGCCTGCCGTCACTCCCCACTACGGACTTTACCTTGAACTGCTGGTGCTTTGCTACAAACTCTATGCTGGTAGCATCGCTGTAAGGGCACCAGTACACAGCGCCCGTGCCGAAGTCCATTATTGCGGACTCATCTGCAATGATTGGAACCCACTCGTTGCTGATGGGTATCTTTGCCTTCTTTCCCACCACTTCCTTGTACCTCCTGTCGTCGGGGTGCACTGTTATGCATATGCATGCGTGCAGCAGCTCCGGCCTTGTCGTCGCGTACACTATGTGCCCGCCACCCTCGACCTCTGCCTTCACATAAACGAAATTCGAGGGGAATTCCTTGTCTTCCAGCTCCGCCTGTGCTATTGTCGTTTCGCAGGTCGGGCACCACATTGTTGGGGCGTCCTTCCTGTACGCCCTACCGTTTTTGTAAATCTCGAGCAGGCTCTTCTGGCAAATTTTCCTCGCGAGCGTATCGATTGTCCTGTACAGGGTGCTCCAGTCTACGCTGAGGCCGAGCGATTTGAAATCGGCAATCATCATGTCCTCGTGCTTTTTTGTTTCCTCAAGGCATATTTTTATAAATTCCTTGCGCGTGAAGTTCTTTGCCTTTATGTTCCGGATCTTCTCCACGAGCCTTTCGGTTGCGAGGCCGTTGTCGTCGAGGCCGAATGGGTAGAACACGTTGTATCCTTTCATGCGCTTGTACCGCCCAATGAAGTCAGCCTGCGTATACGAGAACGCGTGACCCAGGTGCATCCTGCCTGAAACAGTGGGCGGAGGGGTGTCAATGCTGAATACGGGTGCCTTCGAGGAGAAGTCAAACGCGTATGTGCGGAGCCTCTCCCATTCGGCCTGCCACTTTCTCTCTATTGCGCCGAAGCCTGTGTCGCCTTTTTCCCCTGTCATCGAAACCTACTAATCAAATTCAGTAACAGTTTAAATTCATCCTGTTTTTGGCTGGTGTTCACAAAGCCTTAAATAATCGTTTTGCGGCATTAGTAACATGGCGCGCTTCGGAGAGTTCGTTGGCGAGTTTTTCCTCGTTCTTGCGCTGGTGGCGGCATTCAACCTTGTCCTTGGGCAGCTACTAGCCCCCGCGCTCGTGTCTGCGGCAAAGGCAGCTTCCATGAACGTTGGTAGCCTCAGGGCCTTTCTCCTCACCCTCCTCACGTTGCTCTCGACGATTCCGGCCGGCTTCCTGATTTTCCAGAAGTCAAGGGACCTTAAGGCGGCCTTCACTATTCCGGCAGCAGCATCCGGCCTCGCGATAGTGGCACTCAGCGTTTATTCCGTGCTCGCAAATTTCCAGCTGTTCATGGCCTCTTCACCAACAGTCCCCGGCCTCGTCGCGGATTACTTCCTGAGCACCGCGGCTCTAGCGGTCAGCTATTTTTGCATAGGCCTCGCCGGCGGCATCCTTGGCGCGGAGATAAGGTTCAGGACGCAGAAGAAGTCTCCAAGGCAACAAAACCCAAAATGACTAATACAGTCGACTCCTCGCCCCAGAAGTAGGCTGATTATTGCCGGATTAAGGCTCCAGTTTTGAATTGTTGCCGGGGCAATCAGGCCTCGTTGTTGCAATTGAGTGTTTTGGTCATTCAAACATCCCTTTCAGACTGTCGAATAACCCTTTTCTCGTCTTCCCTATATTCTCTTCTGAGGCGAGCTTCTCGAACAGCTCCTTCTCCTTCTTCGAGAGCTTCTCAGGGGTTTTAACCACTGCCTTTACGTACTGGTCGCCATGGCCGCTTCCATGTAAATCCTTGATGCCTCTCCCGGCCATCCTGAAAACAGTGCCGGATTGCGTGCCCGGCGGCACTTTCAACCTTGCCTTGCCGTGCAGGGTCGGCACCTCTACCTCAGTGCCGAGCGCGGTCTCGCTGAAAGAGACAGGCACTTCCATGTAAATGTCGGTGCCGTCTCGCCTGAAGACTGGGTGCGGCTTCACGCTGATTACCACAATGAGGTGTCCTACGCGACCGCCCTTCTCGCCAATATTCCCTTGCCCTGCCAGCCTCAGCTGGTTGCCGTTGTCAACGCCTTCCGGCACGTGCACGGTTATTTTCTTCCTGTGCGCGACTTTCCCAGTGCCTGAGCACACATTGCACGGGTCGTTCACTACCTGCCCAGTGCCGCGGCACCTTCGGCACGGCGTCTGCGTCGAAATTGTGCCTAAAAATGTCCTGCGGGTTGACCTTTCATAACCGCTGCCATGGCACACCCCACATTGCTCTGCCTTCGTGCCGGGGCGAGTGCCTGTGCCGGAGCAGTTCTCGCATTCCTCAATTCTCTCGATTTCTATTTCCTTTTTTGTGCCGAACGCCGCTTCCTCGAAAGTGAGGTCGAGCCTCACAGCAATGTCACGGCCTGCCTGTGGCTCTCTCCTCTGGCCTGAAAAGTCCCCGCCAAACAGGTCAGAAAACCCCGTGCCGAAGCCCATTGACTCGAAGAGGTTTTCGAAGTCCCCTCCTCGGAACCCGGAGAAACCGCCCTCGAAGCCGCTGAAACCTGAGAACCCTCCAGGCCCACTACCGAACCCCGCCTTCTCGAACTCGGGGCCGAACTGGTCGTACTGATTCTTCTTCGCCTCGTCGCCGAGTACGTCGTAGGCGTGCTGTATTTCCTTGAACTTCTCCTCTGCGCCCTTCTCCTTGTTCACGTCAGGGTGGTATTTCTTCGCAAGCCTCTTGTACGCGGCCTTGATGTCCTCCGCACCCGCTCCCCTGCCAACACCGAGGATATCATAATAGTCCTTTGCCATCAAGACGCCTTTTTCTCCGAACAATTGAAATAAGCGGGCTTGGGGGAAACGAACAAACCCTGCCTTATTTCACTTTATTCCGTTGCCGCAACCGCAAGCGCTTTTACTTCTTGCCTTCCTCGGTGAAGTCCGCGTCCACTACCTTGCCTTCGCCTTTCCCGCCTCCGTTGCCGCTCCCCGGCCCACCGTTCCCGCCCGGATTTCCAGTTCCTTCGTTTCCCTGC
>SBBR01000004.1 GCA_005239615.1 archaeon | reverse complement strand
TGTTCCTTATGAACATCCAAACCTGCATAGAATGTCATTATTCCACCTCCATAGTGATTACGACGCTTCCACTATTTCGGGGTTTTCATAACATTCATAATCAAGAATCACTATAGGGACATATAAATATACTTTCTAGCAGACATATCACACTTGGCTATCCAACTTTCAAGTGTTGCATAATGGTCTGCTGCTTCCTCTCAAGGCCCTTTATCCTCGCCTTCTGACCATCTTTCCCGTGCGGCGTCAGCTCGAAGTCGAGGCGACAGAACTCGAGGCCGAGCTGTCCAAGCAGTTCCTTCGCGTTCTTCCTTATGCCGGGCGCGAGGAGTATGCCACGCGCCTTGATGCCCTTCAGGTTCTCGACTTCCCTCATGTAGCGCTGCAGCTGCGTCACGCTGTCGAAGTCCGCCTGCCTGCGTTTGAGTTCAATTACCACCATGTTGCCGTCCTTGTCCTGCGCTATGATGTCGCATATCCCTTTCCTGAAGTGCTGCTGCTGGTTTATAGGCTTCAGACCTGGCTCAATCATAGAGAGGTCCTGCATCAGGGCCTCGTTTAGGTCGCGCTCGCTGCCCGAGAGCCGCAAATCGTCAGTGAGTTCCATTTCATAGCTCCGAAGGTCGTGGACACCAGTGAATGTGATCGTGAGCCTTTCTGCCGGTTTCGTCTTGGCGGCTTTGAGTTTTAATGTCCCTTCGCCAAGCTCGCAGGAAATGCGCGCACCCATTATGTAGTTGGTTGGGCGCACCAACCTGTTCTGGTGGATTGAGATAGAGTTGTCGCCCTTGATGAGAACAAGCCTTTTTCCTGAGGGGAGTGTAGAGGTTGCCCTGCCGAAGTAGTCCACGGAACAGCGCCCTACTACCGTGACCATGTGCTTTGCGAGCACTCCGCGCTCGATTGCTGCCTTTGTCTCTACCAGCTCAATCATTCTCCCACCACCGTTTCAATGCGTCGGGACGCCTTTAACCGATTTCAACTAGAGCAAGACTGAAAAAATTAAAACCTTATTCAGGGCTTTCCCGTTCCGACCGACAGGTAATAAATACCTCTTTTCCTAGTATACTTGCATGTTCAGGGGCGAGTTCAGGGCGTACGTGAATTCTTTCCTCGTGTTAGCTTTCTTCCTGACATTCAACCTGCTTTCCGGCAACAACCTCGGCTTCTGGGAGAATACAGGTAGAGCGCTCCTCATAACCTCAGCCACGCTCATCTCAATCGTCCTTATCCTCGGCCCGCTTTCAAGGTTCTTCCCTGACAAGTTCAGGCACGACCTCCTCTACAGGAAGCCCCTTGGCCTTGCAGGCAGCCTATTCGCGGTTCTCTACTTCCTCATTGCTGCTTTCAACATGTACAAACTGGATTTTTTCTACCTGTTCTCGGTGCAAAACCCTGACTTTCTGGCGTGGGTCTTCTGGATACTCGCACTCCTAATACTCGTCATGCTTTCCATAATGTCCCTCCCGTATTACATAAGGCGCCTCGGCTTCGGCAATTGGAAAACGCTGCAGATAATAGGTTATTCCGCACTGGTATTCATGGCAATACACCTCATGCTCGTGAAGCAGGGCTACTTCATGGAAACGGTTTCCGGCAGGACGGTTTTTGTCCTCCTTGTCGTCACGTTGGCCCTCAAGGCAGTGGTGATAATAGCCGGCGTCACCAAGAGGCACACTTCCTTCGAGGCGCAGGCGCTCACGAGGGAACACTGAGCCAGAAAGCGTCCGTCCCAATTGGTTTTTAACCGTTCGATGGCAATTATAGCTTATGAAAGCGACTGCGCAGCTCCGGCAGGAAATTGATGGCGCGGATGGGATTCTCCAGGAAGCCAGGCGGCTGCACTCGAAAATGCGTCACCTGGATTATTCTCTCAGTGAGAGTCTTGCCTTTGCGCCGTTCACGCTCAGGATAAACGAACTGAAGAGGCAGAAAAAGGCCGTCATCCTAGCCCATAACTACCAACGCCCAGAAATTTTGTTTGGCATTGCGGATTTTGTCGGGGACAGCTATGGCCTCAGCGTGGAGGCAAAGAAAACAAATGCGGACATTATTTTGTTTTGCGGAGTGAAGTTCATGGCAGAGACCGCGAAAATCTTAAATCCACATAAAAAAGTTCTGATCCCGTCCCTTGAGGCAGGCTGCTCGCTTGCAGAGAGCATCACCGTCCAGGACGTGCGCGAGCTCAAGGCAAAGCACCCTAACGCCCCTGTAGTATCCTACGTCAACACTTACGCCGACATCAAGGCCGAGAGCGACGCGTGCTGCACTTCTGCCAACGCCCTTAAAGTGATTGAGGCCATGCCCGGCAACGAAGTGATTTTCCTGCCTGATGTTTACATGGCGAAAAACCTGCAAAAGCTGACGAAAAAGAAGCTCCATTACTGGAGCGGGAAGTGTATCGTCCATGACACGTTTACGCGTGAGCAGGTGCTGGAATACAGACGCGCTTATCCAGACATTAAAGTGCTTTCCCATCTGGAATGCACCTCATCCGTCATTGGCGTTTCTGACATGGCCGGTGGCACCTCTGACATGTACAATTACATCAAGAACAACAGCGCGAAAAGGTTCATGCTCGTCACGGAGTGCGGCATGTCAGACCTTCTGCGCGCCAGATTCCCTGAAAAGGAGTTCATCACCCCATGCAGCGTTTGCCCTTACATGAAAAAGATAAACATCGAGAATGTCCTCTGGGCGCTTGAGAGTGGAAAGTTTGAAGTGAAGGTGCCTGATGAAACCCGTGCAAAGGCACAGAGGGCGCTCGAAAGGATGATTGGGGTTGGAAAGTGACGCCCAGTGCCGCCAAATCTACCAAAAATAAGGAGGCTTAACAATGCCAAGTTCAAGGGCCAGATTTTTGGCTTAACTCTCGGCCAGGTTCGGAATGAATTGAAAAATGGGTTCAGGTTGGACAAAAACAGTAGCGCCTCAGCACTTGGTCGGCTTGGGTTGTCGACTGAGTCAGAATTGTTGCAGTAACTGAGAAACCCCTAGACACCAGAAGTCCTTGTCAAACTTATCGGAACTTTTTACATTTTCTTGGAAAGGCCGTTGATGGAGAAAAGGAAAAGTTAATTACCTCTTCTAGTTTTTCCACTTATTAATGCCAACTCGGTTAAACCTGTAATGTACCCCGACACTCTGTTTCCTTGCGAGTGCAGCCTCGATTGTTTTCCTCGAAACGAGGAGCGCACCGCGGACCACTTCTGACTCCACTGTACTTTTAACCTCAATGCTTTTCTCTAGGCTGAGGATTCGCGCAAGCCCTTCCTTCAGGCCTGCCTCATCCCTCACCACGCCACAGCGCTCCCACATTATCCTGCGCATCTCTGCCAGGACCTCATTGGTGTTAATACCTTCCCTTTCATGAGGCCTGTCAAGGACTTTCCTCATGCCGCGTTTCGGGCCTTCCTTAATGGCTTCTGCGCCAGCGATTTTGCCCATCACAAGGCCTTCCAGCAGCGAATTCGAAGCGAGCCTGTTCGCGCCATGGAAGCCAGAATTGGAACACTCCCCTGCGGCATAAATGCCCTTTATGGCAGTGGCCGCGCCAATGCCGACCCTGGCACCGCCTATTGTATAGTGTGCAGCTGTCTCGATTGGTATGAGGTCTTTAGCCGGGTCAATCCTGTTCCTAATGAGTTCGGCATGCACTCCAGGGAACCTCTTCCCGAAATCTGCCTTGATAAGGCGCGCATCCAGGAAAACTTTCCCTCCTGAGCTTATCTCCCTGTAAATTGCGATGCTGACCCTGTCGCGCGTGTCAAGCGGATTTACAACCTGCATGCCCTTCGCATTGATTATCTTCCCGCCCTCGCCGCGTACTGCTTCAGTGACAAGGAAGTTTGAGCCAACTGCGCTGGCCAGCGTGGTTGGATGGAACTGCACGAACTCCATGCCTGAAAGCGCGCATCCAGCCCTTTCCGCTACCGCTATCCCGCTGCCTAACGTTGTCTCAGGGTTCGAGGTCTTCTGGAAGCAGGCGGCATAACCTCCTGTGGTGAGCACGAGCGCCTCGGAGGCGAGTTCTACCTCTTTACCGAGCAGCTCAACCTCGCCTGTATAT
>SBBR01000089.1 GCA_005239615.1 archaeon | reverse complement strand
TATTTCCTGCGGCCAGCACAAGCCAGAGCCTGTTGAAAATCTTCTTTGCGAAAACGTTGTACTTAAATTTTCTGTCGCCTGCGCCTGTCAAGGCAACAGCCGAGCCATCTCTTGTGACAGTTTCTATTATTGTTCCGGTCGAGTTATCCTTTTTGAATGTCACACTTTTGATTTTTTCTGAGGTGCTGCTCTCGTACTCTACTTTGTAATATATTGTCTTCCCGTCAAATATGAATGTGCTTCCGGTTTCGGAATCATCCAACTCAAGTGCGAAGGGTATTGTATGCTGTGTATCATCAGCGCCCCTGAACTTTAAACCGCCTTTTGCGGATGAGTCAAGGCCTCCGATGTCCTTGCCTATTTCAACGATTGATTTCGGCTCCTTTTGTGTGAACCCGTAAAAAATCACCCTTTCAAAGTTCTTTCCAGGCGTTCCTTCAGGCAGGGCTTTGCCGAAATCTGCACTGTGTGGTTGCTTATAGCTGAATATATTATAAATTGGATTCTTGTTGTTCCACTTTTCCATGCTGTTCGCTATCTTGTAGCCTGTTATACTGGAACCATCTGCCGTAAAACTTGCAACGTAGTCATAAATCCCTGTAGTGTCTGTCTCGTCATAAGGGTACGCTTTCCCGTCCACGAACCTGATTGTCTTCGGCGAGCCCTTCCTCTGCAGCACTGCTCGGTATTCCTTGCCGTTCACTGCCGTTGCGCCGTCCACTTGGAGTAGCGCTGGCTCATAACCTTCTGTTGTGAATGTGAATTCGAGAGTTTGGTTCCGGTAAATTGATGAGCTTGCGGGGTTTAAGTAAAGCTTTACCGGTTCCATGAAGATTTCGCACGGCCCGTTCTGGTAACAGAGGATTCCTGTATAGTATACTGGCGTGGTTTCGACGTTTATTGTGTTCCCCTCACCGTCAACCACCCTTATTGAGAAGTTTACCAGCTCTGCTGTTTGGCCCCTTATCGTGATGTATACACTGTCCGCCCTTGTCACTATCAGTTTTTCTTCACCGCCTGTCGCGTTGTCCTTGCCTGCCTTGAACGCGTAGTTTCCTGGTAGGATGTTAAGCGTCACTCTGCCGTCCTTGGTCGTGCCTGTCGAGGTGAGTGTTCCATCAATTCTCGTCCACTTCTCAGCTCCTGTGCCGAACCTGTAGTTGGAGTATGCGCTCACATTAGCGCCGTCAACGGGCTTTCCCTGCTCATCGTTGACGTAGACGTTAACCTGCACAGTAGGGTCCTGTGCACACCCTGAGATTATGAGCGCCGCGAGCAGCGCAAGAACCGGAATGATTGCCCCATTCATCTTTTTTCGCCTCCGAAGCGTTTTTTTCTGCAAAACTGAATTTCTGTTGAATTAGGTAAAGTGCAGGGTGGTATTTAACGTTTTTGGGGGGCGGTTCAAAAATCAGTCAATTGTCCAAAATTGGCCTTCATTTGTATGATTTGTACCACTTTTCGTATTCCTTGTGGGTCGCGAAGCAGCGGAGAATGTGAAGTTCCTCGTTTTTGATTTGGTAAATTGCTTTCACCCTTAACATTCCTTTAAATTCCTTTTTTGTGTTAATGTGTTGTCGAGGCGTGGGATGACTGGTTATGTGTTGAGCAGAAGCGTGTTGGTAAGGGTGCTGGCCAAGATTTGGGCGTGGCCGTCTAGGCTTTGTATTTTTCGTGCGGTGTGGAAATGACTACAAAGAATGCAATCCTAATGATTGTGAAACAGAGCAGTGGCATTGACTACAACTCCCTACTGAACAAGTTCGCCTCGTCTTATTCCAACATCAATTCCTGCCGCGCCGCGCTCTCGAGGAGCCTCAAGGACCTCACCAGTTTCGGCTTCCTCAGGAAGGAAGGCGGCAGGTTTTACCTGCTCGCGAAGGGCGAGGCTGAGATTTACTCCGCGGTGAAGAACAAGTTAGTGCTCAGCCTGAATGCTGCCATGAAGCAAAAGCACCCAAGCCAGGACATTGATTCAATCGTACAGAAGCTCCACATACTAATAGAGAGGGGAAAGGAGGACAAGGACCTCCTCAGGACGTCGAAGACCTCGCTCGACTTCTCAATCTCCGACCTCGAGAAAGCGAAGGCAGAGCTCGAGGCAGGGCTCACGCACCTCAGCTACCTTGCAAGGGTTTTTGGTGAGCAGATTGCCGCGCTGAAGGAAATGGACTTTTACGACGTGCACGAAACCTCCCTGAGCGCCGAGTCAGCAGGCCGCCTTGCGTTGGCGCTTTCCGGGTTGCAGGACTCTGAGTTCACTATAGAGTGCCGCGACCAGCCGACGCTTGCCTTGCTCGCTGAGCAGTCCGGGGCAAAGCCGAGGGAAACTTCTTTCGTGCTCCAGAAAGTCTCCTTGCCTTTGTTCCTCGACCCAATGCAAAAGAACGCTTATTCAATTTCACGCTTCCCTGTAACAATTTTTTCCTCTGCGCTGAAGGCACAGTTCGTTTCCGGAAAGATTATCCTTTCGGGGCCATTCTCAGAAATACAGAAGTGGAGGGCGTGAACCAGGGTTGACCTGGATTTCAGTGGGTTGGCCATTCTTGGAGCGTTGTTGTGGGGGTGCATGGATGCAGGCAAAGGCAGTCGTTTTCGACTTCAATGGAGTCTTCGTGATGCCCAAGGAACCTTTGGTACTAGATACAATCTGCAGAAACACCGGCCTCGGGAAGTGGATTGCACTCTCGAATTACTATTTGAACATCCTCAGGTTCGAGGAGGGCAGGATGCCGCCGCTCGCCTTCTGGAAAAAAGTGTATGTGGATCTGACCACCGAGCAATATAAGGAGTGGGTTGAGGGAGAATACGAAAAGGCATTCTGGCGAAATGTGGAAATGTACGCGCTCGCGGAGAAGCTTGCCAGAGAACTGCCAATTTACTGTCTCTCCAACTCCAACTTCCTGCAGGGCAAGGCTTGCAGGAAGCAGAATCTCTACTATCCCTTTAGGCGGTTCTTCCTCTCGCACGAAATATATGCCGCAAAACCATTCCCGAGCGCCTACCGTAACTTCCTGCAGGATACAGGGTTGAATCCAAAGGAATGTATTTTCGTGGACGATTCGTGGAAGAACCTCGCAACCGCGGCCATGCTGGGCTTCAATGTAATCAAATTCAGGGGCGCGCAAGAGCTTGCAGCACAGTTCGTTGAAACTGGGATTATTTTGCAGGATTGATCCTCTGGTGCTTGGTAATTTGGCTGTTATTTTCCAGTGATTGACGAATAATGTCGTCCTGGTTAGTGAAAAGTTTTTATTCGGCTTTGGGAAGGTTTTTGTAAAACCAATTATTTGATTAGAGGTTTTTGCCATGGCGAAGATGGATGAAGTGTCAAAGTCTGATGGATGGTGTGGCTGTGGCCAGCACTACTGTGCAAAATGCGGGCCTGTCGCGCTGGTTTTCGGCGTCCTGTTCCTCGTGACCGGGCTGGGCCTGTACAAGGCTGAGTGGTTCAACCTTGCAACAATATTCGGCCTGATGTTCGGCCTCGGCGGCCTGATGGCAGTGCTTGGCCTGAACAAGTGAAGCCCTGACACACTAAAATCACTGCCAAGTCAACATGGCTTGGCGCATTTTTTTATTTGTTGTTTGCCATTATTTTCTCTACTGCCCTATCTCTCCTCTGACGCGGAGAGTGGGATTTGAACCCACGCTCCCTTTCGGGAACTCGCTCGCTCACAGCCTTTTTCTTTTCTTCGCGGAAGAAAAGAAAAACCCTGGGAAAAAGAAAAGAAGGCCGCAGCCTTTTTTCTCTTTCTTTTGGGCCCAGCTTTTTCTTTCTCAAGAGAAAGAAAAAGGTGACTCGAGGCGAGCGCTTTTGACCACTCAGCCATCTCCGCAGAGAGAAAAAGGGGCGGCAAAGAAGTTAAATATGTTTTGCGGTTGCGGCAATGATGAATGTCTAGTTACGGTCACTATCAAACCGATTAATTATGTTGAAGACATCACTCGTTGAACCTGACTCCGCCGACTTTCGGGGCGACTGCATTGTATATCAATGCCCCGACCGCGCCGAGTATGAATCCAAGTATCCCATATACAATCGGCACGAGGATTATCGCGATTATCCCGACGATGGCTCCCATTGCAACGCTCCCTCCAGAAGCCATCCCGATAAGGGCAAACATCGCCCCATAAATAAGGCCTATTACAACACCCATTATAGCCATCATCACGCCGTAGATTTTGGCGACCGACATTATGTCAAAATTCCTGATTTCAACCATTTTCCTTCCCTCCTCGCAGAACCTTGTCTGGCCTGTTGGGCACCAGCCCATTAAAACTCCATGTCGGTGAATCCAGCAAGGGTTGCGGGGCAAGGCCTTGCTGAATGACCTTCACTTCTTCGTCGCAGCGTAGACTACCGCGCCCACGAGGGAAATCACTGCCGTGATTGGTATGCCGAACAGCGCCACCACAGCTGTGCCGATAAGCACGGTCACGAGGCCGACCGAGGTTCCGAGAGGCGCTGCAGCCAGGCCCGCGACCACGGTTATTGCGGATATTATTGCACTGATTATCGCGTACGCCACTCCGAATATGACTCCTGAAATTATCCCTGCCGCAGCCGCGCTTCCCATGTCGGTAGTGCCACCGTCAGCGTTGAGCTTCGCAGCCCTGAACCCGGAGAACACTGTCACTAGCAATCCCACGCCGAGCAGCACAAGACCGACCACTGCAAGCACCCCTACCGTGCCCAGAGCCTGAGCAGGGTCCAATGTAGAAGGCTTCATAGCCAAGTTAATCCCTATCCCAATGACTCCTCCCACCAGCGCCCACCCTGCGCCGAAAACCACTCAGTTGCCCAAGACCTTTGAAACCGTCGCCCCGATGTCCATTTTTTTTGCCCCCTCTTTTTTCAATTGCAACAGGATTGCCCCTTAAGTTAATGCATTAATGGCTTGGGTGTATTTAATGGTTTCGCCAAAATCGGCTCCGTTGAAAGTCTCACCCTATCCTGAGGTTGTCCGCTATCATGCGGAGTAGTACCTCTTTGCGTTGTTGTATTGTTTTATGGGAGTAGAGGAAC
>SBBR01000016.1 GCA_005239615.1 archaeon | reverse complement strand
CCCCTTCTTTTTCGAACCCGTTTTCGTCAAGACAACGAAAAACAATGTGGCCGATTATAACTCCGCCTTTAAACTTAATAAACCATGATGGTGCCTGGACTTCGCGTGGATTTTGTGGCTGATACGGGAGTGAAACGTATTTTTTAATGGTTATTTTTTCAAATCCACCAAGATGGCTCGTTTTTTTCCTACGACCACTTTTTTTCATAGTAATCCATGACTATATGTCTGTTTTTCAGATTAAACATTCTTTCTCAACCCGCCATTCAAATTTCCTCGATTAGTTTCTGCACCTGTGCAAAAACCTCTGGGCTAAGGCGAAGCCCGTTTTTCACCAATTCAAGCAGTGTTTCTTTGGTCTCTGGCTTGGATATTACATCAAGCCGCGAAAGTTTTGTGGTTTTTTAGGCGGCTTGATAGATAGCAGACGTGAAAAATCACCTGAATTATTTTCGCTGTGTGCTATATTTTGCGCTTAACCTTGTTGTCACAATCTGCATAGCACCACTTTTATACAATAATTGCTATCCCTGCCTATTTGATCATTTCGATCGTGTAAAGTCAACTCCTTAACTTCCCATGTGGTCCTCTTGTCTTTGCGGGACGTTTTGGCAGTTTCAGCCCTAAATTCACTATGAAAGCCAAAACAGGAATATTTTCAAACCCGAAAAATACGAATGGCAGTGGAGAGTTAAACGCTTTACTTTACAGATCGGCAAAACAGGCGGAATTTACTGAAAGCGAGCCGGGTGAGATTCGAACTCACGACCCCCACATTAGGAGTGTGGTGCTCTATCCAGCCTGAGCTACCGGCCCAATTTCCAATGGAATCTCCAACGGCTAACTTTAAAAACAGCATTTCTAGCTCCCTTGCCAATGGCCCTGTCAGGTATTTCTTGGCTTCACAGCAGCAGTGCTATCGCTGCGCCTGTCGTGAGCGGTATGCTGTAGTTGTCGTTCACCGGTATGAGTTCCGCCAGCATCCCTACTGTTGCAGCCGCAACCGCTACATGCAGCGGCAGGAAAAATGACATTGCCGCTGCGGCAACCGCAATACCCGCAACCGTCCCTTCAAGCGACTTGTTCCTAAAGATTTTTGTCTTCCCAAATTTCCTCCCGATTATGGTCGAGGCGGAGTCACCGAACGTCAGCGTGGCTATCGCACCGAGGATAACCTTGTTGTCCATGTCGAGGAGATAGAACACCAGCGCTGAGAGCAGCACCCCGAACGTGAATTTTATCGCTGCCTCGCCAACAATCCTTGACTCGTCAGTCCTCTCGAACTTCTCTATGAGGTCGTCGAGGTAAGGCAGCTTGTGCCTGTGGTGTATGAACGCCACGAGCAGGCCAACCGCTAGCACAATGAAGACGATTTTAAGCGATATTTCACGCTGGAGGTACATGAACATGGCAAGGTAGGCAAGGCCGAAAATGCCGTGCATGACTTGTCGCTCTAGCTCTATGTTCACTTTTACCCCGTTCCTTTCCTGATGCGCATCCATGCTTTATGTAGTAAGTCTTCGTTATTGTACTTATTAAGGGTTTCCTGTGCCACGCGTAAGCCTAGCACCTTCATTCTTTTAACGTTTTTGGCTAGCGCCGGGAGAGCCCTTGTCACGTTGTCCACGATTGTCACATCCGCCTTCCTAGCTGTCCTGCTAAGCGGGTTCAGGTCCACAGCAATCACTTTCTTGCCCATCCTGCGCAGGAACTCTGTCCTGTCACCGTCCTCGAGCATCACAAGCACCACGTCAGCGGCCCAGATTCCTCGTGGGTCAACGTGCTGCCTCATTGACCTCAGACCGGGAACTTTTTGGGTTCTGCGCGTGCCGAGTATTTTCACGCCGAATTTCCCGAACTCCTTCTCAATCAGCCTGAGCCTTTTTTTGGTCCTGTAGAACAAATTGACTTCAATCTCCGCTGGAATGGCCTTTGCCAGTTCCACGATTTCCTTGGCGCAGAGTGCAGTGGTGTTGCCGTTAACGGAAATCACCGGTCGCTTTGCGAGGACCAACATCGCTGCGGCGGCCTCAACCTGTTTTTTCGCCTCTGGAACGGTGCACTCGCCAAGGAGATAATCAAATGCCTCTCCCCTCCCGTGCGCAATCAACCCTGCCTTCGCCACAACACCCTTTTCAAACCCCCTTTCGAGCCTCGCCCTTTCCTCAAGTGACTTCCTGCGCGGGTGGTTCTTAGGAATTTTCATTGCAATCCCGCTCCCTTGGTCGCGATTCTGGCTATCATTATCCTATGGCAATACTTGTTCAGGGCTTTTTGGGCTTTTTTTGGTTTCGTGGTGGGAATGAAAATGGTCTCACCGAGCATGGACATGCTTGAGCCGGGGATTTTCGCCATCACTTTTTTTATCTGCACAGTCGCGAGCCCGCTCTCGAGGGTGAACTTCCTGCACAGCCCCATAAAAACAGGCATCGTCTTTTCCATGTTGATGCCCCGCATGCACTCGAGGCCGATTTTGTTTATTTTCCTTTTCCGCGTGGCGCTGCGGATGATTTTCTTGGTAACAATCGGGTTGAAGAAGCCGAGGGCGACGAATTTTTCCTTTGCACGAATCCTCTCTGCGCTCTTCGAGGGGTAGGGCTTTTTCCCGATAATCACGCCAGCGAACTGCTCCGCCACCACATCTCCAAGGCCTGTCCCGCAAAAAATTTCGGCTTCTTTGGCAATGCCGAGGACTTCATGCTTTTTGAGTTTTGTTTTAAAGAGCCTATTGAGTGCAATCGAGAGGCTCAATGCTCCAGCGCCTGAGATGCCGAGGCCATAGCCGATTGGGAATTTGGTGCGGTGCAAGACCCTGACCTTTTGCGATGCAGGGGTTTTCGTTTTTTTGCGGAAAAGTTCGAGCACCTTTTCCGAGACAATTAATTTTGTTTTTTTGCCATTCATGAAAAGCATGTCTTTCTTGGCGCCATACAGTTTTTGCACCGTGGTCTTCATCCCCAACTCGATGTTGAGCCCTGCGCCTGTCGAGCCGTTCGGGAAAATTACGAAAAAGCCGGTGATGTGGCCGGGACTGTGGGCGATTGCTTGCATGCCTAAAAAGTGTGGCAAAAACTAATTAAACCTCATTCGCGTAATAATAGCATGGCAAGCGCACTCACTTATGATATGCTTGTGCACCCATTCTTTTCTTTGGCAAATCCTACAACAGAAAGGCCATCCATGAGGTAGATGCAAATACTCTTAAGCAATGCAAGGCTAATGAAAAGAATCTGGGTAGCAAGGATACATCAGCTAAGATATATCATGGGGCAGGCCTCATTTTAATAAAGCCGGACTTTAAGAAGGCCATTAAGATTCGGCAGCGCAACAAAAGGGCTAAAGTCATAGTAACGGAGGGTATGCGTCTATGCAATGCCGTTGATGCAATTGCAAGGAGTGATTTGGGTGATAGATATGTTTCTGTTGTGGACGACAATCGGCTTGTCTCTCAAACGGTTGATGATAAGTTGTCGATGCTGAAAGGGAGGACTGGTAAGGGGATAGGTCTAGCCATGGGCGAATACTTCGGTCTTTGCGTTGACGCAGCTTCTGATGAGTTTAGGCAACTAACCGAGCAAAGAATTAGGCGCTCTGTTTCAAGGAGCATTTCAGACGACGAAAAAAGCAGGCGTCATGAACTCAAGGATTTTTCCGGTTGGCATTCACTAATAGTTGGCAGGGCAAAAAGGAGCAATAATAATTTCAGGGTAAGGAAATAAATCACTTCTTCCTGCACACCACCATCGCGTGATCCTTCTCGAAGGGCCCCAAATCAATGACCTGCAGTATCTCGAATTCGTTCTTCAGCTTGCCCACCTCGTCCTCCACTACCTTTTCCACGCTTTCGCTGGCGCTTATCGAGCGCACCTTCACCGAGAGGTAGCCATACCCACCACCCTTCAGGTATGCCCGTACATTTTTCAAAAAAATCTCGGCCTGGTTCTTCTGGCTGACATCCTGGAACAGGGCGTCAACAGAGAATGTAGGTATGTGTTCCTTGTACGTCATGGGTTGTGAGGCATCCGCAAGGATTGGCACGAGGTTAGGGCGCTGCTCGCAGAGGTAGATGAATTTTCTCATCGAGCGCGCGCTGATGTCAACTCCGAAAATCATCCCTTCCCGCCCCACGATGTCGGAGAGGTGTGAGATTGTCGTCCCTTCCGCAGCGCCAAGGTAGAGCGCCCTCGAGCCTTCGCGGAGCTGGAAATCCTTCATGCCCTTCTTGAGCGCAGCGCCGACCTTACTCCTGTAGGGGTTCCAGAGCCGGTATTCATCACCATCGATTTTGAGCAACTCCTCGCCGTACACGTTCTTTCCCGGGGTGAGGTTCACCGTGGCGATGCCATGGCCTATCTCGAAAACGCCGTCAAAGAGCTTTTTCACCATGCCCATGCGAACCAGCTATTAGTAAAGTCCAAAGGAATTTAAGGCTTGCCTGGTGCCGAACATCATTTGGCATCAATGAGCTTGTGGAACGTGTCGTACTGCGTTTCCTCGATGAGGAGCGCTGTGTGGTAGTTCTTGATGAGGTTCGGGAATTTTGACACGATGCTCCTGATAATTTCATCTTGCTCCCTTATGTCCCTGGACGATACTGCCAGCAGGTAATGGTAGTTGCCTGTCAGCCGCGCGATGTAAACGCTGTTCTTGTGGCCTTTCAGGAACGAGACAAATTTTTTCTCTGTGTCCGCATCGAACTGCTGGAGCTCAAAGAAAAGGTATGTGTAGAGCGGGTAGCCCATTTTCATAACGTCGCATATGGGAATAATTTTCTTTATCACCCCCTCCGAGAGCATCCTCTTGAGCCTGTAGTTAACGCTGTCGCGCGGGATGCCTGTTTTTTTGGAAATGTCCTTTATGAGCGCCCTGCCATTTTCTTCCAGCGCCTTCAGTATTTCCCTGTCCCACCTGCTAATATATTGCCGAGAACGTATTTGTTGTGGTTGTATTGCAAGCAAATGAGCAGTTGCTTAGGGTTAAATGTGCCTCCCACACGCTGAAGTTCGGGCACCTTTTCGACCATCATTTCCCAAAGCTTTCCATCAGGGGTTCTGAATTTGATGGCTTCGGGGTCTTTGCACAAGAGCCAATAAAGAAAGGCGCTGTGGCGATTCCGTTGTATGGCGTCCTCTACCGCATTAGCAAGGCAAAAGTGAAGTGTCCAAAGTATGGGTTCCAGTTCGGGGACGATTTCGAGCTTGGCCCGGCAAACGAGGCCACTTTCCTCAACCACTCCTGCGAGCCGAACCTTTACGTGAACGATGACTGGGTGCTTATAACAATGAGGGACATATCAATAGGTGAGGAACTTACAATGGATTATGACATTGCCGATTTTTTCGATTATGGCTTTGAATGCCGCTGCAAGTCGGAGAAATGCAGGAAGAATTATCACGGGAAAATCTGCGCTGATAAAAAGTTCAGGGAAGAGAACGGCAGGTTCTTCACGCCGTACCTGAAGGAAAAATTCGGGCTTGTTTGACTCGGCCTTCAGAACCTCTTCCTCGCGGGGTCGCCCTTGTTCTTTCCTTTGGAGTGGAATTTCCCGCCGCGGCTCAGGTGCGCCCTGCCGTGGCGCCCTTCAGGCCTGAAGCTCCCGCCTTTGACGGGGCCGTCATTCCCGAATGCCTTGCGCTCGGTTGAGTGGAAATCCCGCTTCTGCGCCCCGCCCCTGAATGGCCGTCCCGCAAGCCTCCCGCTTCTATTGCCTTCGCCGCCAAAAGGGCGCCTTTGGTCATGGCCCCTCCCGCCTTTCCATGGGGACCTTGCGCCGCCCGGCCCTATGTCCCTTCCGCGGTTGTCGCCAAATGACCTTCTTTTGTTGCTGCCCTCTGCGCCAAACCCTGCAGCCCTCTCCTGGCGCGGCCTGAAACCTGTTGGCCTGTCATTGTGCCGTAATCCGCCGTCAGGCCTATCGTTGCGCCTAAAGCCGCTGGGCCGCTCGTTTCGAAAGCTGCCCGGACCCCTTTGCTGGAAATTTCCTCTGCGCTCAGCTCCAAATTGTGGCTTCTCCCTAAACTGCGGCCTTGGCCTTTCAAAAAATTCCTTTCTTGGCGCTATCGCCTCTTCAGCTTTTGTGGGCTCTTCAGATTTTGCCGCCTTTTCCTTGTGCTTTCTGCCCGCAAGCTCTTTTGCCCTCTGCTCGAGCTGCTTTTTCATTCCATACGCATTTCCGGAGCTTCTGAAATAGTCCATCTTCGCGGCGATTGAGAGCTTTGAAGCTATCGAGCGCGCCATCCTCCCCTTGTTCTCGTATGATGCTGCCTTCACGAGCTGGTGCTGGTAGAGGTAGCCGTACTTGGGGCCCTTGACACCCATCTTTATGTGCAAGAAGAGCGCCTTCTCCGCGCCTACAATCTGCAGCGTGGATGCTGGAACGAACGCGAGCTTTTGCTTGCTCCCGATTTTCGCGAGGATTTTCGCGCCAATTGTGGCCCCGGCGATTGCGGAGAAGTTCGGCAACTCCTTTTCCATCGCCTGCTCGATGTACTTTGAAATTGCCTCGCGCTCCTCCATGATGTTGAGGCAGTTGAGTGCAACAGAGCGCATCTCATCAAGGTCTTCCTGTGACACTTCAGACCCTATCGAGTCCCTGGACGCTGCAACAATTTTCCCTGCAGTTTCCCTGTCATCATTGTTCGCGAGGCGCTCGAGGACTTTTTCCGCGGTGAAGTTTTGTCGGCCGCCAAGGTAATGGCAGAGCGAGAGGTAAACCTTCTGGTCGGGCACCATCTCGTTCAGTTCCGGGAAGTGCACGGAATACCATTCGCGCAGCTGCTCAGTGAGGAGGTTTGCGACAGAATCGAGGTCCTCGAGGAGGTTCACTGACTTTATTATGTGCACGTCCCTGTCCTCGTACTTCTCTTGCACCTTCCTCTTCGCGGCGGAAATGAGCTTCCTTCGCATCTCATCGACCTTATCCATCCAGCTTCGCCCCCAAAAACGCCTCAAGCTCGGAAACCTTCCTGCGCTCCTGCTTCATTGAGTCGCGCTCGCGCACCGTTACTGTATCGTCCTTCATGGTGTCATAATCAACCGTGATGCAGAATGGAGTACCGGCAGCATCGAGCCTGCTGTACCTCCGACCTATACTGCCGCTCTCGTCATACACGCACAAAAACCTTTTCGCGAGCGCCCCGTATATCTCCTCCGCCTTCTGCGCCAGGCCATCTTTTTTGACCAAGGGGAAGACGCCGACCTGGATTGGGGCGGTGTGGGGCGGGAGCCTCAGGAGGGTGCGCTGCTCATCCTCCTCCCGCTCGTCATACGCCAAATCAAGTAGGGCGAAGAACGGCCTGTCCACGCCGAATGCAATCTCTATAACGTGCGGCACCTCATCCTTGCCCTCCAAGGTGCGGGAAACGAGCTTCTGCTTGCTGAACTTCGCGTGCTGCTGCAAATCATAGTTCGTGCGGTCGCTTATGCCGCATACCTCAGCCCAGCCAAAGCTCCTCAGTTGCACCTCGATGTCCCACGTGTCGTCGGAGTAGAACGCCTTTTCATCAGAGTGGTGCTGCCTGAGCCTTATGTTCTTCCTCGGGATGCCGAAGTCGAGGACCATCCTCAGTGCGACGTTCAGGTGCCACGCATACGCCCTATTCTTCAGTATTTTCTTTTCAATCGCTTCCTGCAGCGAGGTTTCCTTCGGCTCCTTCCCGCTCTTCTGCATCTCCTCGGTCCAGAGCGGCATCATGTCGCTCTTCGCTTCCTCGAATTTTTCCCATTTCTGCTTCATCTCCGGGAAAAGGATTGTCTGGCTCTCAGCCTGCGTGAACTCCCTACAACGCAGGAGGTGCTGCCTCGGTGAGATTTCGTTTCGGAACGCCTTGCCAATCTGGAAAACCCCAAACGGCAATGTATCGCGGAAGAACTTCATGTAATTTTTGAATGGAAGATAGGTTGTGGTCGCGGTCTCAGGTCTGTTGTATGCCTCAGTGTCCCGTCCTATGCTTGTGCGCATCATGAGGCTGTGCCTCTCGATTTTCATCGCAAGTTTTTTCCCGGTCGGGCTCTTGATGTTCTTTTCTCGAAGTGTCTTGAGCAGTTCTTCGTCCTTCATGTGGTCTGCTTGTATTCCCGCCATTTCCTCGATGAGCTTGTCCGCCCTGTAGGATTCCTTGCCGTCCTCGGTGAGTATGAGTGGGTCATTGAAGCCTTCAAGATGGCCCGATGCCTTCCACACAATCGCCGGGGTCACTATCGGGAACTCGACCTCATAGAAGCCCTGCGTGTTGAAGTGCTTCCTGATTATTTCCTCCAAGTTGTTCTTGAGCCTCTTGCCGAGTGGGCCGTAGCTGTAAAAGCCCGAGACCCCACCGTATATCTCCGGTTCTGGGCCGTACACAAAGCCCTTTTCCCTGAGGTAGGCCGTGAGCCTGTCGGCAAATTCTGGTTTGGGCGCCATGGAAAGAATCTCGTAGGCAAAAGAATTAAAATGGCTGTCCAGCACCTTCTGTTAGGCTTTCTGGCTTTTTATGCCACCGTAGCACAACGGCGGTGCGGCCGCTTCGTATGGAGAGTTTTCCGGACCAGCGGCAGGTTGTGGGTTCGAATCCCATCGGTGGCTATTTTACTCCTGAGACCAAAATGCCAGAATCAGCCAAAGTTATACAGTACTATAACTTCGGTTGATTGAACTTATTTCAGACCTACGCGCCTTTTTTGGTTGCACCGGCACTGAGGTCTCGGCAGATTTTTAATGGGGCAACAATACCTTTTTCGTGCGGAGTTTTGATTGGATGCACCAGAGTGATATTCTGAAGAAACTAGAATCCTGCAACGATTACCGCATTGTCAAGACATTGCATTTTAAGCAGTTCAAGCAGCCGTTTGAACAGATAGCGGACACGATTCGACTCCTGCCAAAGCTTTCATAATGGCTGAAATAGACTTCTGGAGCGATTCTAGGAAAAAGCTTAAATTGTGGTTCAGGCTAAGCAATACGACAGGTCACAAGTATTATGTCGAAATTGATGATTCAGAAAGAACAATTAAAATCATTACAGGGGTCAAAATAAGAATAAGGTGGCAAAGGAAGGCTGGTAAGCATGTCAAAAGGTAAAAAAATCAGGTTCAATTTCGATGCGGAGAACGACATCCTCTTCATTTACGATTCCTCAAAAAATCACGCGGTAGCATAGAATATGGGAGGAATGTTCACATTTCCTTTTCTGGAAATGATGTAGTTGGCCTAGAGATTTTGGGCGCGTCGAAATTCCTGACAGGCATTTCCAAAGCCGACATTTCTGAAGGGGACTTAGCCAGCCTTACGGGGTGTGACTTGTATACCAAGCGCGAAAACGGCTTGCTGTTTGTGACCTTTGTGTGCAAGTTTGGGCAGAAACTCAAGCCGGTGGAAAACTATTTGACTCTTCAGGACATAGGGTACAATAGCCCGCTTGTGGCAAATGCGTGAATTTTCAAAAGTTCTTAGCCGCGGTTCAAATCACCAGCCTCTGGTTGAGTATCTTCGCCTCTGCCCTCCTGAGGTGCTCCTACGCGTTGACTGCCTCATACGCGCAAATGGGAAAGAATCATATCTTGAAACGCTGAGGACAGGGACTTGGGCGGTGAGCTCGTATTGATTTATTCTGCAGAATTCCCTCTCCAGCACACCGAGCAGCCTTTCGTTCCGCGGTATTTGTGCCCGCGGCTGCAGGTTTTCCAGTCGCTCTTTGGTTTCGCGCTCTTCCGCATACGAGCCTCTGTTCGTTAAGCCCGCGCCCCATGGACTTCGTTGTTCCTTCACTCTGCACGTATCGTGACTATCTTCTCTATAGTCTGGCTCGGGCCGTTGGGATCATCATACCTAAGCTTCAGCGGGCAGACAGTGGTGTCTTTCGGCTTTGTCGTACCGGGTACCTGTATCCTGTAGGCAACTGCCTTCTGCTCCCCCCCTGCCAGCGCGTCTATGGTAAGAGATGTCCTGAACTCGTTTGTTTCCGTGTTGAGGAATGTTAGCCATGACTCCCCTGTTGGATTGTTGCAGTTGACCTGCATCCTCACATCCATGAGCCTCACGTTGCTCTTGTTTATCACCTTCATGGTGCTGTTGATGGCTTCCCACGCGTTGTCCTTCCTCCTGACCCTTGGGCTTGCTTCAATTTCGGCATCAAGCTTTATCTCCGGCTTCTGGACATCGAAGGTGAAAGTGAACTCCTTGGTGAAGAAGCTCGTGCTGAAGGTGATTGTGCCGTTTACCTTGACCGAGGCGCTTCCCTCAGGGAACTCGACGTCGCGCGGCACCGAGAGCTGAAGCTGCACATGCTTGCCCCTTTCCTGTGCCTTCACGTCAACCGCACCTTTCGGGTTGAGCGTGAACCAGTCCTCAATCTTATACCCCTTTTCGAAGCCGTTAGTAGTAATACCCTTCTCGACAGTGATTGCCTCTACATCGAAGTCGTTTCTGTTGTCGAAGGTTATCCTCTTCGCCTTTATCTCGGCAGGCTTCACCTTGCCGAAGTCCGCGTTCGCCTTGTCGCCGTCAATCGCTATAGTGAACTTTGAGGCGTCGAACTGTATGAGCCTGTAAGTGCCAGTCACCTTCGCGTTGCCTTTCAGGCCCTTCACCCTGATAGCGCCGGCCTTCTCGCTCCCACCTTTTCCAGCTGATGCCCTCTCAGAAACCACTAGAGTGACGGGCACGGTGCTTTGCCCGGGTGGGATTTCAAGGGGGGCGCTATACTCAAGCTTTGCGTCCTTCGCCGCCTCTCCCTCAAGGAGCAGCTCAATCCTCTCTGTTGTGGAGCCATTATTCGTGATGGCAAGCTCGAAGTCCTTCCTCTCGCCGGTTATGAGTATTGCTGGGAATTCCCCATCCAGAGAAATTTCCTTGTCGGCCTCGAGCTCGACCCTCGTTGTTGAGTTCTCGGTCACGGAAAGAGGTACACCAGCCGTTGCCTTGTAGCCGGCTGCAGCCGCGCTGAGGGTGTAGCTGCCTACTTTGAGCCTCGCCTTTTGGCCGGAACTGACGCTTGCCGCTTCATTTCCGCTCTCGCTAGTGACCTTGACGCTTGCCTGCAGCGCCTTGCCCTCGGTGTCGATAACTTCCACACTCACTTCCCTGTAGCTGCCGATGAAGAAGTCGTAGGCGAAATACGCGACGCCGAGGACGACAACCGCGGAAACAATGAGCATCCAGTTTGCCTTTAGCGCGTCAATTATAGGCGCGGCTTGCCCGTCTATCTGG